>NZ_ASSD01000458.1 GCF_000520715.1 Paenibacillus zanthoxyli JH29 | reverse complement strand
CAGCGAACCGATAACGTCATAGCCGGTGCCGGGTCCGCTGCGGATACGCAGCGAGCCTGCCGTAACGATTGCCGTAGAAGAGCGTGGGGCTGCAATCTTCTTCACTGCAGTAACGGCCGATTGGCTTGAAGCGGCTGTGCCGCTAGCCTTCTTGAGATAATAACCCGCAACCCATCCGGTTGTATTTCTGGTCCGAATCTTGAGCCAGCCATGCTGCTCGTCCGTGACGGTAACAAGCGCCCCTCCTTTAACCGCCCCCGTGACCGCCGCTCCGCCTGCCGGCTCACTGCGCACATTAAGCGAAGTTGCGTATACCTTGGCGGTATAGCTGTCCGCCTGTGCAGTATGTGAAGTAAGCATAAGACTAAGAAGGGTTATCGCCGCCGCTGCGGCCATCCGCCTGAACAGCGCCGGACGGCCAGGCCGGGCTGGCTGCTTGACTGCATTTGGCCTGAGAACATGATAGGTTTGTTTATTCATCTTCAGCCTCGCTTTATGTTGAATTTTATGACAGGGAAGAACTCTTCTTACGGGCAATTTCCCGGCGCACGACCGGCGCGACTTCCGCCGCAAGCAGCTCGATGGCTGAAGCGACCTTGGAAAAAGGCATGCCGCCGACATCCATCTGGGCCATAAAGCGGACATGTCCGAACAGCTCATGCTGGTACAGAATTTTCTCGATGATCTGCTGCGGACTGCCGACGGCCAGCGCTTCGCCAGGCTGGGTGTATGCCTCGAAGTCTTCGCGCGTGAACCGGAATTCAGTACCCGGCCGGGCCATGATGCCGTTAAGATAATTCAAATAGTAAGGGTAGAAATCATCAAGCGCCTGCTTGGAGGACTTGGCAATATACCCGTGACTAGTGACGGCAACCTTGAGGCTCTCCGGCGAGCGTCCGGCTTCGGCGGCGGTCTGCCGGTACAGCTCCGCCAGATGCTTGAACCGTTCGGGACGGCCGGAGAGGATGGCGATCGCCATACCGGTTCCAAGTCTTCCAGCTCTTTCTGCGCTCGCCGGAGTGCCGCCTACGCCGATCCAGAGCGGGAGCCTTGGCTGCAGGGGACGGGGAGAAATCTCGGCATCCTTGAGCGGCGGACGGTACGAGCCCTGCCAGTTCACGGTCTCATGCTCGCCAAGCTGCTGAAGGAGAGCGAGATTCTCGGCGAACAGCTGCTGGTAGTCATTCAGGTCGTAGCCGAATAGAGGGAAGGATTCCGTGAACGCGCCGCGTCCGGCCATGATTTCCGCACGTCCTTCCGACAGAAGGTCCAGCGTGGCGAAATCCTCGAACAGCCTAACGGGGTCGATAGTGCCAAGCACCATGGTTGTGCTGGCCAGCTTGATCCGGCTCGTCACCTGGGAAATGGCCGCAAGCACGACGGGAACCGAGGAGACGGCAAAATCCAGCCGGTGATGCTCTCCCACGCCGAATACGTCAAGTCCGGCCTCATCGGCCAGCTTGGCGGCGGCTACGATATCCTGGAGACGGCGCTGCTGGCTAACGGCCTGTCCTGTTACGGGGTCCGGGACGATATCTCCCAAGGTATACACACCAAATTCGAAGCTGCCGGGAAGTGCCGCTGCATTATTTTGAATTGTCATAAAGATGGCTCCTTTTGCGGTCTGTGAACTTTGATTGGTTGTGATTATTATAACAGTTTCCAGATGAAACGCCTTCATTTTCTTGCCCTTGGGAATTAGATCATGGTAAGTTAGGGATTGCGAGAGGAATAAGAAACCGCCGGCATTTCCCGCTAGGCGAAGGAATAGGAGCAGGAAGATATGGCTTATAAAATGGTCTTCTTTGATATCGACGGAACATTAGTCAATGAGGAGAAGGAGATTCCGCAGGACACGCTTAAAGCCGTTTCCGAGCTAAAGCAAAATGGGGTAGAGCCGGTAATCGCCACGGGGCGTGCGCCTTATTTTATCAAGCCTTTGGCGGAAGCGCTGGGCATCGACTCTTATGTATGCCTGAACGGAGCTTATGTCGTGTATAAAGGGAAGACATTGCACAAGCGGCCTTTGTCCAAGGATACGATTCAGGCACTGATTACGCTGGCGGCCCGGCACCGGCATGCGCTGGTGTTCGAAGGCGAACATACTTATTTCGCAGACAGCGAGAACCATCCGTTCGTGACCGAGTCCGTTAATACGCTTAAGGTGGATCAGCCGGGATTCGACCCCGAATTCTGGAAAAACAACGAGATCTATCAGATGTTCCTCCACTGTGAGAGCCATGAGGAAGCGCTGTACGAAGAATTGCTGCCGCAGCTCCGGCTGATCCGCTGGCATCCGCTTGCCATGGATGTGCTGCCGCCGGGAAGCTCCAAGGCCAAGGGCATCGAAGCGATGCTGAACATGCTTGGCATAAGTACCGAGGAGTCGGTCGCATTCGGCGACGGCTTGAATGATAAGGAGATGCTGGAGCTGGCCGGTATGGGCATTGCCATGGGGAACGCACATGAAGAACTGATTCCCTATGCGGATTATGTGACCAGCCATGTGGATGAAGGCGGCATTTATAACGGCCTGGTGAAAGCGGGTTTGATTTAACCGGGGCACTGGTTCCGGGCAAAAGCGAGGAGGAAGGACAATGAAGCTGCTCCAATTTATGAAGGACGGACAGGCAAGACTTGGAGTGAAGACCGCAGAAGGAATTATGGATGTGGAATTAACGGCCCGGCGCAGCGGGCTGGAGCTTTCTTTTTCTATGGAGGAAGTTATTCGGGACAGTGCGGCAGCCATCCCCCGGCTTCAAGAGCTGCTGGCCGGTGACCCGCAGTGGCTGGAGGAAGAGGAGATTCGGTATGCGCCCTGCGTCACGCGCCCCCAGAAAATTATCTGCGTAGGATTGAATTACAGAAGCCATGCGGCTGAATCCGGGCTTGCGGCGCCTTCTGTTCCGGTGCTGTTCAGTAAATTTAACAATAGTCTGGCAGCTCACCGGGAGACGGTTATCCTGCCGGATGGCGCGGTCCAGTTTGATTACGAAGCAGAGCTTGTGCTGGTTATCGGAAAGCGGACATCCGGGGTGACGAAGGAGGGGGCTCTTTCCTGTGTATTCGGCTATACCGTCGGGAACGATCTGACAGCAAGAG
>NZ_ASSD01000457.1 GCF_000520715.1 Paenibacillus zanthoxyli JH29 | reverse complement strand
TGGCGGAGGCGAAGCGGAAGCCTCCGCCTCAGGACTGGCGCCGCGAAGCACAAGCGGCGCCTACCAGATGCAGGACCCCTTCAAAGCCGTCATATATGACGCCACCGGGGTCCTGAGCGGATTCGAGCTGCAGGCAGAGCTCGAGAAGAGAGGCTGCGTGCCGGAAATGAGCGATGAACGGTATGTGGTGCTGCTGTTTAGCCTCGGCTCCAGAGTGGAGGATGCCGACCGGCTGCTTGCGGCGCTGCGGGAGATTGACAGGAAATTCCCTCCGGGACCGATCCCTGCCGCTTCCGTCCATGTTTCCACGTGGAACAATTTTGCCAACAGCTTTATTTCGGAGCCGGTGCAGTTTTCACTAAGACCCGTCAGGGAGGAAGAGACAGAACGTATCAAGCTTGAGATGAGCGAGGGCAGAATCGCGGCGGAGATGGTTGTTCCTTATCCTCCGGGCATACCGCTGCTGTATCCAGGCGAAGTTATTACCGGGGAAATAAGCCTAAGGCTGCAGGGCTTGGCGGCTGCCGGGGCCAAATTTCAGGCCGCATCCGATCCGTCTTTGCGGATGATACAAGTATATTTAACTCAAGAAGAGGTATAAAACAACTCCACAAAGTAAAAGGTTTGGCTGACAAAGTCTATTCAGGTACTTTACGTGGACCCAGAAGCACTATTGAATTTTGAATGAAAGAAAGGCGGAGAAGCGTAATTGGGCCGGAAGGGATTTTTTATTACACTTGAAGGCGGAGAAGGATCGGGTAAAACAACGATTATGGGCAGGCTGGCCGCCTATTTGCAGAACCGCTCCCTCCCTTATCTGATTACCCGCGAGCCGGGCGGCATTGAGATCGCCGAGAAAATCCGCTCTATCATTCTGGACCCTGCTCATACGGCGATGGACGCGCGCACCGAAGCGCTGCTCTATGCGGCATCTAGAAGCCAGCATTTGGCCGAAAGAGTGGAGCCGGCGCTGAAGGAAGGACTGATCGTGCTGTGCGACCGCTTTGTGGACAGCAGCCTTGTATACCAAGGCTACGCTAGAGGACTGGGTATGGATGAAGTGCGGGCGATTAACCAGTTTGCCACTGGAGGCCGAATGCCGGACCTCACCTTCTATCTGGATATCGAGCCGGCGGTGGGCCTGGCTAGAATTTCGGCGAACGGAGAGCGGGAAATCAACCGGCTGGATATGGAGAGCCTTGCTTTTCACGAGAAAGTAAGAGAAGGATATCAGTTGATCGCCAAAGCGGACCCTGTACGAATTGTGACTCTCGATGCCAATCGTCCGCTGCATGTTGTCGAGCGTGAGCTTGTAAATACACTTGAAGATAAGCTGTTAAAGGACTTCTAGGATCTTTGTCTAATATAATGTATTACAGCAGCCGTTTTGCCGATTAACAATAACGCAAAGAGGAGATGGAAAGATGAAACTGATTGTTGCAATTATCCAAGATAAGGACAGCAACCGTCTGTCCAGCGAACTGGTCAAAGCTAATTTCCGCGCAACCAAGCTGGCAAGTACGGGCGGATTTTTGCGGGCGGGAAATACCACCTTTATGATCGGGGTGGAAGACAGTCAGGTTGAAGCCGTACTCGGCGTTATTCGCAACAGCTGCAAGGTTCGCGAACAATTGGTTACGCCGGTAACCCCGATGAGCGGAACTACGGATTCCTACCTTCCGCTTCCTGTCGAGGTGCAAGTAGGCGGAGCGACCGTGTTTGTGCTTCCTGTCGACCGGTTCGAACATTATTAAAGAACAGAAGAAATGGCCAGACCGTCCTGTAAGACGGCGGCCGTTTCCTGTAAAATTTTATGTCTATAGATTAAAAACGGCAAAGGAAGGCGGTGGGCAAATCATTGAAGATTAATCCGAACTTCAGGCCTTTGAAGAACGAACTGCCTTTAAGCGACAATATGAACAGGCCGATTCAGCAAAAAACGTTCTCCGATGTGTTTCAGCAGCATGGCGAACAGGCGAGCCGGGATGAAATCACCCGCCGAATTCAGGAGATTCAAACTCAGGGTGAGCGCCTCTCCAAATCGATGACGATACGCGAGCTGACGATTTACCGGGTCATGGTCAAAAAATTCCTGGAAGAAACGGCGCGCCGCGGCGTAACGCTCAAAGAAACAAAGGGCTGGGACCGGAGAGGACGCGGCAAAAGATACAAGCTGCTGGAGGAAATCGATGCCGCTCTGCTGACCCTTGCGGACGAACTGCTGGAGAGCGAGCAGGGGCGGATCGATCTGCTAAGCAAGGTTGGAGAAATCCGCGGGCTGCTGATCAACCTTTCTTTTTGATGGCTATAGGAGGATATTATGCCTTTTGGTGATATATTGGGACAGATAACCGCCAAGCGTATATTGCAAAATTCGCTGCGCAAAGATACGCTTGGTCATGCTTACTTATTCAGCGGCCCTGCTGGCAGCGGTCAGATGAAGACGGCGCTTACGTTGGCCCAAGCGATTTTTTGTACGACACTGAAGGACGACGCCTGCGGCGAGTGTCTGGAGTGCCGCAAGGTGGAGCATGGCAACCATCCGGATCTCAAGATCCTGTCGCCGGAAGGCAGCAGCATCAAAATCGATCAGATCCGCGACCTGCAGCGGGTCTTTTCCTATCGGGGGGAGGGCGGAAATCCCAAGGTATACATTATAGACGAAGCGGGAAAAATGACCGTTCAGGCGGCTAACAGTCTGCTCAAATTTTTGGAAGAGCCTCCTGTACCTGCGGTAGCTATTCTTATTGCGGATAACAGCCAATCGCTGCTGCCGACCATTCAGTCGCGGACACAGCGCATCCCGTTTGTACCACTGTCCCCGGAGATGATGCTGCAGGTATTGTCAAATGAGGGAGTTTCCGCTCCCCTTGCACGCTGCGCGGCATCTTTGACATCGGGATTAGAAGGATGCAGAGAGCTTTTAGCACAGAATTGGTTTGCAGAAATAAGAAATCTAGTGTTACAATTAGCGAAGGAGTCTTTGGGCAAGAACGGCTCGGCGGTGGCGACTGCGGGTCAGAAGCTGTTCAAGACCGGGCTCGGTGAGCATTTGGATACCTGTTTCAGTATGTTCCATCTATGGTTTAAAGACATGCTGTACTTCCTGTACCGAAAACACGAAAGCATCGTTTTTATAGATCAATTGGACTTTATTTCCAATTACGCCAGAACGCGTACTTCTTCGGAGTGGGTAGCCTATATGGAGTATGCCGCTGAGAGCAAGAAGAAGCTGCGGTTCAATGTTAATGCCCAGCTATGTCTGGAGCAGTTTTTGATACGTCTGGAAAGCTGAAGGATGCCGTCTGTTTATGCTTTCTGAGAAGAAGACTTCAAGAAGCAAATTTTGGCCTGATTTGGCCTTATTTTTCTAACGAGAAACAAATGCGTCTAAGCGATACAGCGTATCACTGCTGCGAAAGCATACGCTTTGCTAAAGTTGATGCGGCCGTTTCTTCTTGCGCTAACGGTCAAGGAAGAACAAGCATGGAACATCATGGAGCGGACTTGCTGGGGGTTCCTTCACCGGCAGACAAGGAGGTTAATTTTGTTATACAGCGTAGTCGGTGTCCGCTTCAAAAAGGCGGGTAAAATATATTATTTCGATCCTTTAGACTTTCCGATTGAATGTGAGCAGTGCGTGATCGTCGAGACGGCGCGAGGGGTTGAGTATGGCAGGGTCGTTGTAGGCAAAAAAGAGGTTCAGGAAGCCGATGTCGTACTGCCGCTTAAGAAAGTCATGCGTATCGCCGGAGATGTAGACGCGCGTGTGGTAGAGGAGAACAAGCAGGCGGCGAAAGATGCTTTTTCAACCTGTTTAAATAAAATCCGCGATCATGGCCTCAAAATGAAGCTGGTGGATGTGGAATTTACGTTTGACCGCAACAAGATCATCTTCTATTTCACTGCGGAAGGCCGGGTTGATTTTCGGGAGTTGGTCAAGGATTTGGCCAGCATCTTCCGTACCCGTATCGAGCTTCGCCAAATCGGTGTCCGCGACGAAGCCAAGATGCTTGGCGGTCTCGGACCATGCGGAAGGGTGCTCTGCTGCTCTTCATGGCTGGGAGATTTCGAGCCGGTATCGATCAAGATGGCTAAGGATCAAAATCTATCGCTTAATCCGACCAAAATATCCGGACTCTGCGGAAGATTGATGTGCTGCCTGAAATTTGAGCATGATAATTACGAAAGTGTTAAAGAAGAAATGCCTGCGGTAGGCAAACTGGTCGTCACTTCGCTGGGTGAAGGCAAGGTGGTCGGCTTAAATGCGGGCAACCGATCGGTGCATGTTCAGTTGTTTGAAATGGGTAAAGTAAAAGAACTTCCAATGGATGATGTTGTCGTCAAGTAGACCATTAAGGTTACTTTCGGGGTGGAAACTTGGAAAAGAAAAATATATTCGCACACATTCAGGAGATAGAAGCGCAAATGGAAACGATGCGCCTTAATCTTGGAGATTGGAAGCAGGCAGTTAAAGAATTAATGGAAGCGAACCAGCGTCTGACGCTGGAAAATGAGCAGCTGCGTAAGATTTTGAAGAAAAAAGCTCCGCCCGCTTCTTCTTCGGAGAAACGGAATTCCGGCAAGCTTCCCGTCCAGAACGAAAGCGGCCAAGATGAGATTGTCGGCGAGGGCTATGATAATCTGGCACGGCTGTATCATGAGGGCTTTCATATCTGCAATGTCAATTTTGGACATCTGCGTACGGAAGGTGACTGTCTGTTCTGCCTGTCTTTCCTTAATAAATGAGAATATTCAGCCGTAGGAGGACGCTACCTACGGTTTTTTTGAATTTTGGAATAGGGGACTAATCATGAGCAACCGTTTGAATGAGGTTCCGCTGCTTCCTTCGGAGCGCGTGGACGATCTGCTTACGCATGATCTGCATATTATTCAGAGTGATGAGGTGTTCAGCTTCTCCATGGATGCCGTTCTGCTGGCCCGATTCGCCTCCATACCTCCCCGTGGTCGGGTATTGGATTTATGTACAGGCAATGGAGTGATTCCGCTGCTGCTGACGACTCGCACGGCTGCAGTTATCGAGGGAATCGAAATCCAGCCCCGTCTGGCCGATATGGCCTGCCGAAGCGTAGCGATGAATGCGCTTCAGGAGAAGATCACCATTCATGAAGGAGATTTGCGGACGCTGCATCTTACGGCAGGATATGGGGGATACGATGCGATTACAGTGAATCCGCCGTATATGCCGCTAAACGGCAGTGATCTTAAGCTGAACACTCATCAGGCAATGGCCCGCCATGAAATCGGCTGTACGCTGGAGGAGGTTATTCAGGCATGCGTCCGGCTCGTCCGCACCGGAGGGAAGGTCAGTATGGTTCACAGGCCGCAGCGGCTGGCCGATATCATCAGCTTGATGCGGCAGAACAGGCTGGAGCCGAAATCGATCCGCTTTGTGCATCCGCGTGCGCATCTGGAGGCGAACATGGTCCTGATCGAGGCTGCGCGGGACGGCAAGCCGGAAGTGCGGATACAGCCGCCGCTGATCGTATACAATGAAGATAATCAATATTGTCCGGAGATTCTGGATATCTATTACGGTTCTAAAGAGGTAAAGCCATGACGATTCAATGCCAAAGCAGCTTTCAAAATAAGGAAATGGACGCTCAGCAGAAGACAGGCACTTTATTTCTGGTAGCGACACCGATCGGTAACCTGGAGGATATGACGTTTCGGGCTGTCCGGACGTTAAAGGAATGCGATATTATCGCAGCTGAGGATACCCGGCAGACGCGCAAGCTGCTCAGCCATTTCGACATTTCTCCCGGCCAGTTGTTCAGCTACCATGAGCATAATAAGGCAGCGAGCGGACCGGAATTAATCCGCTATATAATAGAAGGTAAAAATCTAGCGCTGGTCAGCGACGCCGGTCTGCCCGCCATTTCCGACCCGGGCGCCGATCTGGTGGCGCTCGCGGTGAGCGAGGGAATCCCGGTTGTGCCCGTACCCGGAGCGAACGCCGCATTGTCCGCACTGATTGCTTCTGGCTTACCGACTACCACGTTTACCTTCGTCGGCTTCCTGCCCCGTGAGCGCAAGGACATCCGCGCTGTGCTTACCCCACTGCGCGCTGCCCAAGGCACGCTGCTCTTCTATGAGTCGCCGCACCGGGTAGTGAAAACGTTGGCCCATTTGCAGGAAGCTTTCGGCAACCGGCGAATTGTTCTGGCCCGCGAGTTAACTAAACGTTACGAAGAATTCCTGCGTGGCACCATTCAGGAATGCGCCGAGTGGCTGGCGGAACATCCGCCGCTGGGGGAATATGTGATCGTTGTCGAGGGAGAGAGTAAAGAAGAGGCGCAGGAAGCCGATTCCGCGTGGTGGCGAGCGCTCAGCATCGAGGAGCATGTCGCCTACTACGAGGCCGCCGGCTCCACTCGTAAGGCCGCCATGAAAAAAGCCGCATCCGACCGCGGTGTCGCCAAGCGCGATATTTATAACGCGCTGCTGGAAGAATAGTGGCACCAAGCACGGAGGAAAGCGAATCCCGGAGGGAGAGCGCGGGAGAACGCCGAAACAGCAGTCTGTGCCAGTTGCACCAAGCACAGAAGAAAGCGAATCCCGAAGGGAGAGCGCGGAAGCACGCCGCAGCAGCAGTCCGCGCCAAGTCGCACCAAGCACGGAGGAAGCGAATCCCGGAGGGAGAGCGCGAAGAGCGCTGAAGCAGCAATCCGAGCCAAGTCACACCAAGCACGGAGGAAGCGAATCCCGAAGGGAGAGCGTTGGAAGAGCGCCTAAGCAGCAGTCTGCGCCAAGTCGCACCAAGCACGGAAGAAAGCGAATCCCGGAGGGAGAGCGTGGAAGCACGCCTAAGCAGCAGTCTGCG
>NZ_ASSD01000456.1 GCF_000520715.1 Paenibacillus zanthoxyli JH29 | reverse complement strand
GGCGGCAGCGGATACAAAGGCAGCCGTGAAGGTTCGAGCTATCGTGGCGGAGAACGCAAATTCCAGCGTCCTGCCGACGGTGAGCGCCGCACGCCGAAGCGTGAGGATTCTTTCGATATTTAAGCTCGGCGGGCTGTTGATAAGCCCAGAGCAGCATAGAAGACGGTGCGCATCATGTGCGGCCGTCTTCTTTTTTACCTCTATACAACCAAGGGCAGAGCGCCGCCCAAACTTACATGATTGAGCTATGGAAATGCCGTGGTGAAATAAGGTATAGTTAAGCTATGCAGTAGCGAAGAGACAGGAGGAAGGAAAGTGGAGTTTAAAGGCGCAATGGGCGGTTTATACCGTATCACGGAGTGGATTTCACGCATAGCGTTCAGCAATGTGCTGTGGACCTTATGCTCATCTCCGTTTTTGTTTTTTATCGTGATGAAATTCATGCTGATGGCGACGGGCCAGGGGGGGGCAAACGAGCAGGTCACCTTGAACTGGGGTCTTGCCATCACGGCTCCGTTTACCGTTTTTCCGGCAACGTCGGCGCTGTTCACGGTGGTCCGCAAGTGGGTAATGGGCAATACAGATGTAAGCACATTCAAGACTTTTTTTCTAGGATATAAGGAGAATTACCTGAAGAGCATGCTTGGCGGTCTGATCTATACGCTCTTGTTCGTCGTGATGTACTTTGATGTGACGATTTATATGACACAAATGGCCGATTTTAAGATTGTTGGTATTTTGATGCTTGTTCTGATGATTGTCCTTATGGTGTCGATGTTCAACTTTTTTTCTGCTGTCGTTCACTATCAGATGACCTTCAAGCAAGTAATGACCAACTCCATTCTGCTTACCATCGCCCGTCCAATCCGGGTGTTTACAACCCTCGTGGCCGGTGTTGTGCTCGCTTACATCGGTTTGAGATATCCTGCACTCTATTTTGTATGTATTCCAACGCTGATCGCCATGGTTGCTTTCTTTAATTTCTACGCTACCTACAACAAATTGCAGCTTCAGGCGGAAACGAGAAAGCGTCAGGAAGAAGAATCTCTAGAGGCTGAGCACAGCGCGGATAATGAAGAACCGGAAGAAAATTCAGAGAAAGTCAACCTTTCCAAAGAGACGCCGGACGGGGAGCAGCCCCGCCTTTAATTCAGCGTTTTCTGCTGCAGATTGTTATCCATATATAAAAAGAAAAATCGTCTCATGTAAAATAAAGCGCATACAAGGTTTACTTTTTCGTTAAAACGCAATATAATAGGGCTAAATCCTGCGATGTACGTTATCGGCTGCTCGTTGTTTTGAACCAATGATAATGTCTTGGGAGATCTACATGAAGCGCAGCTGAAAGGCCCTGTCTATATGACAAGGGGACTTCAAAACCGCAACTGCGATCACCCACCTGCTATTGCAGGTTCAGAAGACACTGTAGCCGGACGGCATAGGCGGGTTTTCTTTTATCGCGTACGAAGGCGCCCAAGTACCCTGAGCGGGAGACTGGGCGCCTTCTTGTGTGCCGAAATGCAGACTGCAGCGGGATTAATAAGCATTTTACTTTTGTTCCTGGGACAAGAGTGATACACTGAAATAAGTGAACTTGGGATATGAGGGGGAAGTAAGTTGTCTTTAAAAAGAACCTTGGTCGGCTTGTTTCGCAGTCATGAAGGAACGAGTGACCGCGCCAAAGAACCCGCTTTGAAAACGCGCTATTACAACCTCACCAAAGAAAAGGGATGGGAGGAAGTGTCCTCCACGTTAAAGAAAATTCCAGGCTTTAGAGTACTTCATGAAGTTCAATCCGTGGGAGAGATTACGCTGGAGAAAAAGACGGCATTCGGCCGGACACTGGATATTACCGTTTCCGTGCTTAATACGTCACCAACGCGGTGTGCGGTTGACGTCTATTCGGCGTCCCGGGGCTCGCTTGGCGATTTGGGCTCGAACTACCGGGTCATTCAACGCCTCTACGAGACGCTGGACAAGAAGATCGGCAAATATAAGCTCGATTAAATCCTGTTGCGCCGCTTAGCGAAGGAAAGCGAGTATTGTATGCGCTTATATTATGGAAGAAACAAATTTCCCCATCTTGGCCAAGATGGAAAATGGCTTGTTTTGGCTTGCAAAAAAAGCGGGAGAAGGTGTGCCTTCTTCCGCTTTTTAAAAATATAAGAATTTATAAGCTGAGCGCTTATCATTTTGTCTTATATTTCTACGAGAAACGATACCGTCCCTAACAGGACGACGAAGCCGTTTCTTCTTGACATAATAGTGTAAGTACGCTGTTACAACAAGCTCTTGACTGCGCTAATAGCGGCTTCGTAGTTTGGATGCTCCGCCATTTCGCCTAGATATTCCACATACGTGATCTTGTCATCTTTATCAATGACAAAGATAGAGCGCATATCCAGCTTGAATTCCTTGATCAGCACGCCGTAGGCCTCGCCGAAGGCGTTCGTTTTGTAGTCCGAGAGTGTAATGACACGGTCGATTCCTGCGGCGCCGCACCAACGGGCTTGAGCGAACGGAAGATCGGCACTGACGGTCAGAATGACGACCTCATCGCCAAGCTCGGCAGCTTCACTGTTAAATCGGCGGGTTTGTGCGTCGCAGACGCCGGTATCAAGCGAAGGAACTACGCTGAGGAGCTTTACTTTACCTCTGAAATCTTTCAAGGTAGCTTCCTCGAGCAGATTTTTGCTGAGTATAAAATCGGGGGCCGGATCGCCGGCGCTCAGTTTCGGTCCTATAAGCGTGATCGGATTTCCCTTAAAAGTGGCTGCGCCTGTTCTTTCTTGCGTCACTTATTATTCCTCCTTGAACTAACAAAATTGGCTTGTTGCTGCCACAATAAATTATAATCTTTTTAATGAGACCCTGTCCAACCTGGGACGTATATAGAACAAGAAAGGAAGAGAAGGGTGGCGCCATGATATTCATCCGTTATGAAAACTGGAAAAGCTATCTTAAATTTTATCCTGTTACAAGCCTCATCATTTTAGCAAATATCGTTATGTTTATGGTGCTGACGCTGAACGGGGGCTCGACAAATCCGGAGACTCTGCTGCGCTTCGGCGCACTAGCGGATGCCGGACCGGAAAGAACAGAGTTGTGGCGGTATGTTGCATCGATCTTTCTGCATAACGGGTTTACGCACCTGTTGTTCAACGGCTTTGCGCTGCTTGTATTTGCCCCGCCGCTTGAACGGCTTATGGGCTGGTGGCGTTATGTGCTGCTGTATGTGTTAGGCGGGGTGGTCGGCAATATTTTGTCCAATGGAGCATGGGGAGGCGGCACGGAGGAAGTGATAACGGTCTCGGTTGGCGCCTCAGGGGCGATATTTGCCGTATATGGCGCATTCTTGTATATCGCCCTGTTTCAGCGCACTATGATGGATGAAGGTTCTCGCAGGACGCTCTATGGCCTGCTGACGATGGGGATTATTATGTCCTTCGTTACGCCAAATGTGAACTGGACCGCCCATATTGGCGGTTTAATCGGCGGCTTCTTCCTATATGGCCTCATTATTCGGGTGCTGCCCCGCAGGCGGCCGCGAGGATGAGAATGATCCGGTTAGAAAGAAGCGCAGGACGGAGGCGATTGTGGCGTGGAGCTTAGACAACTACAGTATTTCTTGAAGGTTGCCCAGAAAGAGCATGTCACCAAAGCGGCTGAGGAGCTGCATGTGGCGCAGTCGGCGGTCAGCCGGCAAATCCACCTGCTGGAGCAGGAACTGGGCATTGATTTATTTATGCAAAAAGGCAGGAATTTGCACCTTACACCGGTAGGCCAGCTGTTCTGTAAGCGGGTGGAAACGATCCTAAAGGATCTGGACCGGTCCGTGGCCGAAATACATGAATTTCTGGACCCTGAACGGGGGGAAATCCGGATCGGTTTTCCCAACAGCGTCGGGACGCATTTGATCCCTACCATCGTAGCGGAATTCCGCAGGCATTATCCGCATGTCAAATTCCGCTTTAAGCAGGGGATGTATCCCTCTTTGATCAAGGATGTGCTCTCCGGTGAGGTGGATTTGGCTTTCATATCCCCTTGTCCGGACAGTGACGAGCAATTGATCGGGGATGTGGTCATGACGGAAGAGCTATTCGCGATCCTTCCTCAGAATCATCCGCTTGCCCAGGAGAAGATTATACGTCTTGAACAGCTGAAGGATGAACAATTCGTGCTGTTCAGTCCGGGTTATTCGCTGCGTCCGATCGTCTGGCAGGCCTGTCTGAAAGCGGGATTTACACCGCAAATCGCGTTTGAGGGAGGAGAGACGGACACAATACGCGGCCTTGTTGCTGCGGGAATGGGTGTCAGTCTGCTGCCGGAAATAGCGCTGTACCCGACGAGCTCGCTTCAACCGGCTCAGGTGAGAGTGGAAGAGCCGGCGGTTACCCGAACAATCGGACTTATACACCGCTCGGACGGCAGGCTCCCGTTGGTCGCGCGTTCGTTCAGGGCTTTTCTGCTGACTTATTTCAGAACGCGGCAAAATAATACCCCGGTCGGCTCCTAGAGCCTTCCGGGGTTTATTGTGATACAAGAGCCAATTTGTACAGCTGCTGTTAGTCGCGATTGCTGGTATAGACCAAAATCAGGCGAAGCAGCTCAAGTACGGAGACTAGAGCGGCGGCAACGTAGGTCAGCGCTGCGGCGTTAAGCACTTTGGCGACTCCTCGTTCTTCATCGTTTCGGATAAAGCCCTGCTCCACCATGACTTGGCGGGCCCGGTTGCTGGCATTGAATTCCACCGGCAATGTTACAAGCTGAAAGGCTACAGCCGCCGAGAAGAAGATTATGCCAAGGCCGATCAAATTCAGAGAACTGAACAGGAAGCCGGCGAGCAGCATGAAAGGAGCGACGCCCGAAGCGAAGTTAACGACCGGGAACATCCGGTGGCGAAGCACCAGCATCGGGTAGTGAACTTTGTGCTGAATGGCATGCCCTACCTCGTGGCAGGCAACGGAGACAGCTGAAATGGAGCGTTCATAATATACTGGCTCCGACAAACGGACAACCCGGTGAATCGGGTCATAGTGGTCGGTAAGGGCGCCTGGGACGGGCTCAATCGGCACATCGCCGAGACCATTGGAATCCAGCATTCGTCTTGCGGCCTCGTATCCGGTCATTCCGTTCAAATTGGCAACCTGAGACCATTTGTTAAAGGTTCCCTTTACCCTGAACTGAGCCCATAACGAGAATAGAAAAGCTACTATTACTAATAGATACATCATTTACTCATTCCTCCACTTTCTGGTCGATTGAATTAGAATGGCGGCACTTGCGTCAATAGAAGACGTATGGCCTCAATGCAGGCCGCTCCCTGCGGAATCAGATGAGCCAAGGCAAGTTTGGCCTGTCCCGGCTTCATCCGGCTCAGCGCCGGTTCAAGCGCCTTAACCTCACGCCGGAGCTGCTGCATATGGGCCTCAAGCTCTGCCAGCTTGCTCGATACATCGGGATCGGACGCTGCCGCGTTCCACCTGGCTATAATGGACTTAATTTCTTCCAAAGTATATTTTTCTTGCTTCAATTGATTAATACGTTCCAGAGTAGCCAAGGTTTCATCGCTGTATAGCCGGTAATTTTTCATACTTCTTGTCTCGGGATGAATCAGTCCAAGCTTGGTGTAATAATCAATAGTACGCTCGCTGATATTAGCCGCTTTGGCCAGTTCGCCGATCCGGTATAGATTCATATCCCCATGCTGCTCACCTCGCAGAAGGAAATGTTGAGGCTCCGGGCGGAATGGATGCCATATTTCCTTGATTTGTCTATTTAATGATATCAGACTAAAAACCATACAGTCAAACGTCACGCTTTCAAAAGTATATTCATCAAATTCCCGATTAATGCTGCTAATTATTTACTAAAAATTTCTTTCCCGTTTCGTGAAAAATTGTCTTGTCAATTTTGCTTCGTTTTGCTTATAATGACATTAAGAGTTTCATGATTTGTTAGAATATATTACATAGGGGAGTGGGGAGTAATGAAGAGAAAGTGGTTATGTTTTGTGTTAGCGATGCTAACGCTGACGATTTACCCGGTCAGCGCTTTTGCCGCTGACGGACCTACTGCTCCGGACCTGCAAATCGGTCTGGACACAGCTTTTACTTATTTGGCTTTTATTCTGGTATTCTTTATGCAAGCTGGCTTTGCCATGCTTGAAGCCGGTTCGGTCCGGATGAAGAATGCGGGCCACGTTGCAGGTAAGACGGTGCTGACGCTTGCAATTGCAAGCATTTGCTTCTGGGCGCTGGGCTTTGGCTTGGGCTTCGGCAACGGCAACGACTTCTTCGGTACAACGGGCTTTGGATATGGCGGTGATTCGATGGCTGCTTCCTTTGAATCGCTGGCATTCTCAGACGTTACCCTGAACGTGAAATTCCTGTTCCAAATGGCGTTCGCGGCTGTTTCGCTTGCTATCGTCTCCGGCGGTATGGCGGAACGCGCGAAGCTGAGCGTATATATTATCTTCGGTATTTTGTTCTCCATCTTTATTTACCCTGTTGTCGCTCACTGGGTATGGGGCGGCGGCTGGCTGGCATCGATGGGCATGCAGGACTACGCAGGTTCGACAGTTGTCCATCTGACGGGTGCAACGGCGGCGGTAGTCGCTACAATCCTGCTCAAACCTCGCCTTGGCAAATTTAACAAAGAAGGCAAGCCGGTTATTATTCCGGGACATAACCAAGTATTTACGGTTCTCGGCGTTATCATTCTGTGGTTCGGCTGGTTCGGATTCAACCCAGGCAGCGCACTGAGCCCAATGGGCGGATTCTTCGGTTATGTGGCCCTGACCACGAACATTGCTGCGGCAGCGGGCGGTCTGGCAGCTCTGGTAGCCTCTTGGCTGTACTTCGGCAAATCTGATATCCCGGCGATGCTGAACGGCGTTCTGGCCGCTCTCGTAGCGATTACCGGCGCCTGCGCCTTCGTTGAACCTTGGGCAGCTTTTATTATCGGCCTTGTTGCCGGCGCATTTACATTCATGACTTCGCAATGGCTGGAACGCGCGGGTCTTGACGATCCGATCTACGCTTTCTCCGTACACGGCATCGCCGGTATGTGGGGTGCGGTATCCACTGGTTTATTCGCAACTCCTGAACTCGCTAAAACTGTAAATGTCGGTCAAGCCGGTCTGTTCTATGGCGGTGGCTTCCACCAACTTGGTGTTCAGGTTCTCGGTGTAATTGGAACCTTTGCCTTCGTAGCAATCCTGTCCTTCATCTTCCTGTATATCATGAAGCTGGTAAGCGGCATTCGCGTTACGGAAGAGGAAGAATTGATGGGTCTGGACATCAGCGAACATGGCACTTACGGTTATCCTGAGCAAATGAAGCTGATTTCGGAATCCGAATCCCGGAAGAAATAATTATAATATAACATCAGGGAGGCGGGCCGAGTGACCCATGCGGAGTCCGACGATTGGGACTATAAGGCGGTTCATGAGTCCATCGTAACATCCGGTTCGCCCCAGGAGCTGAAGACAAGGCGCATAGCCTGTCAAAGCATTCTCCTGGAACAGTTAAATGTTATCCCCATTGAGGAATGGATGCTGCGTGTCAATGCGATGCATGATGCTATCGCAGAAGCGGCGGTTGTTTTATCCGAGGCGCAGATGATTGAGGCGGGCCATGGCCCGCCTCCCTGCGCTTATTCCTTTATTGTGTTCGGCAGCGCAGGCAGAAAAGAAACGACGCTGTGGAGCGACCAGGATAACGGGCTGATTATTGAAGGAGAACCGGAGGAAGCGAAGGAGAAGTATTTTGAAGAATTCGGGATCAGGCTTTCCTTACTGTTGGCTAATAGCGGATATGAGAAATGCGAGGGCAAGGTCATGGTTTCCGAGCCGATGTGGCGGAAGACTCTGACTGAATGGAAGGAGCAGATTACGGGCTGGAGAACCCAGTTTGAATGGGAACCCATTCGATATTTGATAATCTGTTCCGATATGCGCCATGTTGCGGGAGACCGAAGCCTCTCCGAGCAGTGGCTAAATTTTTATCATGAAGGGTTCATCGATAACCCCAAGCTTTGGGCGGCTGTTCTGCGAAATACCGTCCGTCATAAAGCGACGCTTAATCTGCTCGGGCAGGTGCTCACTGAAAGATTCGGGGATCATGCCGGCGGATTTGACGTCAAATATGGGCTATACATTCCGTTAGTTAACGGTGTGAGATATTTTGCTTTGCAGCATGGAATTCGCAAGACCTCGACATTAGAAAGACTGGAAATACTGAGCAAGGAGTACCAGCATTTGCCGGAAGGTGTGCGAAGCGCGTTCCTGACGGCGCTAAAGATGAGGGTCAGCACTCCCTATTCGGTTCATGAGGGACTCTTGTCGGGTAGTGATTTTGCATCTGAAAATGAACTGAGGAACAGGCAGCTGATGTCCGAACTGCGAGACAGCTTACTGCTTGTCAGACGCATCCATCGGGTTCTGCAGCGCCAGCTCCGGTCAGCTGAAAGGAGACAGCTATGAAGGAGCCGAACAAAGGCGGCGGGTTCTGGAACAACTTAAGACACGGCGGCATGCCGTCTGCGATCGCTTCGATTCGTGGCGGTGAATCCGCACAGCAGACTGCTCAGCAAATGGCTTTTATCAGGTCTTTGATGAGGGAGAAACGCCGGCCGGAGGTGCTGCATACTCCGCTATCCGAGCTGGAGACCATTGTGTTTGATTTGGAAACGACTGGGTTTTCCAGTCAACATGGGGATGAGATTCTGTCATTCGGGGCGATTAAGGTCGTCGGGGAGGAGGTCAAGGAAGACGAGTGCTTTTACACGCTTGTTAATTGCCAGACCTCCATTCCGGCGAATATAACCGAATTGACGGGAATTACCGAAGAAATGTCCAAGGCCGCGCCTTCGCTTATTGACGGACTTCATAATTTTATGTCATTTGTAGGAAAAAGAGTGTTGGTCGCCCACGCCAGCGCTCATGACAAATCGTTTCTGAATGCGGCGCTGTGGAAAACGTCGAAGGTACAGCTTACCCATCGTGTGTTGGATACGATGATGCTTGCGCGCTGGCTGGAGCCAAACCGTGGCAACTACACGCTTGATGAACTGTTGACGGTGCATGGAATCCCGATATGCGGAAGACATAATGCGCTGGAAGACGCCAAAATGACGGCTAAGCTCTGGGTGTCTTACCTGCGTGAAATTTCCCAGCACAAGAAGGTGGAAACACTGGGCGATCTGTATGCTTACTTGAGCAGAACCTGAAGCGGTGTTTCAATCAGCGAGACCGATCGTTCTCCGCCTTCGGTTCGGGTGCGCTGAATGCTATACCCGTTCAGAAGAATGGGATTCGCCGGCTCTTTGCCGGGAGCGCCAATCAAATATACCGCGAAATGGTCACCCAGACCGGTTAATCCGTCAAGGTCGGCGGAAGAGGGCTGGGGGGCTGCAAGCGGATGGGAGTGGAACAGGCCGATCGGAGGAGGCGCAAGATATAGCGCCGAGATCCAGTCTGCCGGATGCGGGACAAAAGCATGCAGCGGGTCAGGCGCTACGTTGCGCATAGGCAAATAGGTGTCGATGCGCATGCCGCCCGCTGCGGCAGCACCCAGCAGGACGCCGCATGCTTCATGCGGAAGAACGGATGCCAAATGCTTCCCCAGCGCTTGGTATACGGAAGGTTTTAGCCATATAGGCGGAACTGTTCCCTGGAATGCTGTCATTGTTCACCCCTCTCTCTTCATTGGGTTTCGTCCTGGACGAAATCCCCTTTTTTTATCCAAAAAATACTATTCCGCTCGGGAAACGCTCAGATTAACTAAGAAACTGACGATGTACACGTGGTATTTCCAATGCTTCCGTTTGAAACCTGCTTAGACGGGGGTACAATAGGAGTGAACAACTCCATATGTAAAGGAAAATCTACGATGAAGATGGCAAACCGCAGAAACCTGGTAATCGTCATTTTGGCGCTAGTTGCGGTATCCGTTATTTTGCTGCAATATCGCGGAGACGAGACGGAAACCGCTCAGCATCTTACAGATGCGCCGCCGGCTGAACAGGCCATTCTTCCAGCTAACGGCAAGACCCTGCCGACCGAGAGCGGACCCAAGGCTGGACTTCTGGCGCCCTCTTTTACGATTCAGGGTGAGAATGGGACGACTTATGCAATCGGCGGAGCAAGGGATAAGGCCGTTCTGCTTAATTTCTGGGCTTCCTGGTGTGATCCGTGCCAGGTAGAAGCGCCTGAACTAAACAAAATAGCCGAGAAGTACAAGGATACGCTCGATGTTTATGGGATAAATGTCACAAGCTACGATTACAAAGCTAATGCGGAGCGTTTTGTGAACAAGTATAAGCTTATCTTTCCCGTGATGTTCGATCTTAAAGGAGAGGCTTATGCCAAATACAAGGGTACCGTGTTTCCTACCAATGTTCTGATCGACCGCAGCGGCGTTATTTCCGAAATTATTCTCGGGGGATTGACCGCAGAGCAGCTTGATGTGAAACTGGAGAAGCTGATGCAGCAACAGCGGTTGTAAGAACAGCACGACTAACAGAGGCCAACTGAACTTTTATTGAGCTGTTCTGAGTGACCCGATTTGGTTGCTGACGCATGGTGGCGAAATCGAACTTATGTTGTGAAAAAAGAGCCGTTTCCGTGCGGATGCGCAGGGGAAGCGGCTCTTTGGCATTCTCTAGCTGGTTGTTACTATTGAGCGGTTAAATTAATGATTGACCAGGCCGCGCTGCCCAAAATCCAGAAGATCGGTCACTTCCGGCGACATTTGACCGAGCAGGGCGTAGCGCATACTGTCGACCAGCGCTTCCCAGCTTGCCTCGATAACGTTGGCGGATACGCCGACAGTGCTCCAGGTATCGCTGTAATTTTTGGATTCGATCAGCACGCGGACCTTCGCGGCAGTCTGATCCTTCTCATCCAGCACACGGACCTTGTAATCGGACAGATGCATGTCTTTCAGCTGCGGGAAATGAGCCAGAAGCGCCTTGCGCAGCGCATTATCCAGAGCATTGACAGGGCCGTTGCCTTCACCGGCGGTATAAAGAGTTTCGCCTCCGACCTTCAGCTTGACGAAGGCTTCCGAGACAACCGGCTTTCCGGCGGATTTCTCTACGAGCATCTTGAACGACTCGAAGGTGAACAGTTCATTCATTTCGCCCGTCGCTTCACGGAGCAGCAGCTCCAGCGAAGCATCGGCGCCTTCGAACTGGTAACCCTGATGCTCCAAATCTTTGATCTTGTCGATCACTTTGCGCGCCTGCTCGCTGCTAGGGTCAAGATTCAGGCCCATATCCTGCGCTTTGGACAGTACATTGCTCTGACCGGCCAGTTCCGAGACCAGCACGCGCTGCTTGTTGCCAACCAATTCGGGCGCGATATGCTCGTAGGTACGGGAGTCACGCAGAATGGCGGAGACGTGAATGCCTCCCTTATGCGCAAACGCCGCACTTCCCACATAAGGCTGATTTACCGGCATATTAACATTGGCGACCTCGCTGACGTAGCGGGCCGTATTCGTAAGCTGCGGCAGAGATTCAGCGGGAATGCAGCTGTAGCCCATCTTGAGCTGCAGTGTCGGAATGATAGAACAGAGGTTGGCGTTGCCGCAGCGCTCGCCGTATCCGTTGATCGTTCCCTGCACCTGCCGGGCACCGGCCTCTATTGCGCTGAGCGCGTTGGCTACGGCAAGCTCACAGTCGTTATGGGTATGGATACCAAGCGGCGCGCCGGGCAATTGAAGGGCCAAAGAAGAGATGATATCCCGGATCTCATGCGGCAGCGTTCCTCCATTGGTAT
>NZ_ASSD01000455.1 GCF_000520715.1 Paenibacillus zanthoxyli JH29 | reverse complement strand
CCCCCCCGCCATATCAGCCCTGCTGGACCGGGCGGCGGGTGAAGGGCTCGTCCCCCCAATCGATCCGGTGCTACTGCGTTAGCTGCACGGCAGCCGCCAAACGTCAAATCCCCCGGGAATGCTTCTTGCCTGAAGCACTCCCGGGGGATTTTTTCGTGAACAAGCCGTTCCTAACAGCGCAGCATCGGAAGAACGCATTTCAGAACCTCCTAAGCTCCTGCCGTTTATACCCCATCATTGCCCACAGCCTCTTTTGTAAGCCCTTTCTATCACAATTTATGTAACTCAACGTCATTCGTCGTAGCCTCCATAGATTTCTAACATAGAATGTACTATTAAGTTGAAAAAGAGCCATTTAAGCTTTTTATACTACATGGTTAGTTTAAAACCGAACTTGAGAAATACATCGAATATTACAACCACAAACGGATTGAGCAAAACTAAAAGGCATGAGCCCAGTACAGTACCGGATTCATGCACTTCAGGTAGCCTAGCTATATCCACTGTCTAACTTTATGGGGTGACTTCATATAACGGCTGTCTTTTCTATTCTATTAGAAACGATAATTAATGAGGATGCTATTGCGTGTGTATCTTTCTTTGATATCACTGTAAGTACAGAAAAAACAGCCGATTCTAATAGGAAATTCGGCTATTTTTCAAGAGAATATTTATTCACGGTTTATTGGGTGATCCAATTCTGCATGGCCCATTAGACTTTCAGGTGATTCTCCATCGACAAGCAGATCGATGCTGTGAACTTCCTCAAACTGAAAAAATGTTTCTCTAAGTGCATCTAGGGCTAGAAGCTCTCCTCCAGCACCTAATCTTGCTTCATCCGGAATATGCACATCTAATGTCAACATTCCTTGATCGAATTTTGTTGACAGTAAATTAATCTTGTTCCACAAGGAGACCAACTCGGTTTGATCCTTACTCTGGAGAGCGGCAAACGTCTTACTGTATTTGTCGGAGTTATCTTCAAAAGTAATTTCCTTCGTACTCTTCTCTAGTTGGGTTAGTTGAGCATCAACGTAATAAACTTGAATTTCTTGAGTTTGCTTGTTCTCCTCTTCCTGATTAGCTTCCGGTGGCTGTACAGTACTTGCAGGATTAGAACCTTGTACCGGCCCTGAAGAAGTGTGCTTGTTTCCACAACCTACGGCTAATAAACTGATTGCACATACTAAGATAGCAAGATGAATCCCTTTTTTCATAGAAGCACATCCTCTTGAGTTTTTTGCTGTCTTATAGCTTCAGATATTCTTTTATCCCATCTACGATGGCTTGAGCCGCTTTGGCTTGAACACTCTCTGACATCATAGCCTCTTCTTCAGACTTATTACTTAAAAAGCCCACTTCGAGAAGAACTGCGGGCATCTTTGTTTCTCGAATGACTTGTAAGCTGCCGTTTTTTACACCACGATCTTTTAGTCCCAATGCTTTGACCAAATGCTTATGAACGATGTTTGCAAGTTCCTTACTACTTGCACGCTGGTAATAGAACGTCTCGGTTCCCGTTGTTTGTGGGGAAGAGAGCACGCTGTTTCCATGTATGGATACAAACACATCCGCATTTAAATCGTTAGCTAATTTAACCCGTTCTGAACGTGTAGGATAAACATCTGTTTCGCGAGTCATGACCACTTCTATTTCGGGCTCTTGTAACAAGATCGCCTGAACTTTAAGGGCTAAAGCAAGGTTAAAATGCTTCTCATGTTTGTTTGTAATACTTGTTGTACCTGGATCACTTCCTCCATGCCCTGGATCAATAACTACAATTTTTTTGCCAGAACCACTAATCGGGGTTGCTGGTGTCGGATCGTTTACCATATCCAGATCAAGAATGAATTTGCCGGTGATGTATTGTTGATTATAATTAACCGAACTTACATTGTTTAATTCAATAACTATTCGAACTTGGGCTGGATCATTCTTGAAAAGAGAATAGCGCACTTCAGTAAGATTCGGAATATCACCAGTACTAAGCTTCCCCATGGATCCAGTTGGCACTGGTTGACTCATATTACCGAAATCCGTAGCTGGGAAATCCACTACAATACGTTCGGGATTTTTCAGTGTAGTAATCACTGGAGTAACCTCACGGTCTAGAGAGACGACAAGTTGATTGTTTGCATAATTTAATTCGTGAATAAGGTTAGTTGTCGCGTCACTCTGTGGAGTAATCTCACGGTCTAAAGAGACAACGGGTTGATTGTCTGCATAATTTATTTCGTCAACAAGGTTAGTTGTCGCGTCATTCTGACTACCGTTGGCAGGAGACGATGGTGGTGAAGTAGTGCTTGCTAGAGTAACTATCTTTTCTTTGTTATTCCAGCCTACCCTCAAGCCCATTTCTTCACTAACAAACCGAATTGGAACTACAACGGTATTTTTGATTATTTGTGGGGCAATATTGAGAAAAACCGCACTGTTTCCCACGTAAGCCTCTTGCTTTCCAACAGTTAATGTGATTGTTTTAGAGCCTTGTTGAATATTTACATTTTGTGTTTTTTGATCCCAATTCACGTTAAACTTTAAGTTCTCAGCTACCACTCGAATGGGAATCATAATATTGTTGCGAACATTTACGACTTCAACTTCATTAGGCAGATTTAGTTCCTGGCCATCTAAAATAATTTTTGTTTGAGTTGTTGCTGCATGAGACTGAACTGGCATGAACAATAGTATTAGTGCACTAAATAAAAACAATAGTATTGATTTTTTCATTTTACACCTCGATTTAAAATTAACGTCTTACATAACCCTAGAATTTAGAGAGTCATCAAGTATGCGGGGTATTAACAATCACCTCCAGCGATCCGCCCGTTAGCTCAAGAACACTAACTGCTTGATTGTTATATTATTCTACATTTATACATAATTATCCTGTTTATCCGAAAAATTTTACGGAAATATATATAATTGTGACATATTGGACAGATTGAATTATAGTGTTACTGGAAAGGGCATCCTTCTCCTCATATATAGGACGTATTAAGCAATAGAATAGTTACCGTATGATGTAGATTTTTGAAGAGATTGTTCTAAGGGAGATTTAGTAAATAGGATAGTGAGAGAAGGCTACTTTTGATTAACCCGGGAGGAGTGTGCCTCTGTCAATAGAGTAGACACAAAGAATCGAGAAAATTATGCAGTGAATCGGTACGTACGTTCGTACTCATTGGGCGTAGAGTACCCAATTGCTGAATGGATTCTCTTTCCATTGTAGAAACAAGTAATGTATTCAAAAATGCGTTTCTTGGCTTCCTTGCGTGTTTTGAATTTTTCTAAGTAGACGAGTTCTTTCTTGAGCACACTGTGGAACGATTCGATGCACGCATTATCATAACAGTTCCCTTTACGGCTCATGCTGCCTTTCATCTTATAGGTGCGCAGTCGCGCTTGGTAGTCATGGGAAGCGTACTGACTGCCACGATCCGAATGATGCAGCACCACACCACGAGGCCGCTGCTGGCTGTAGGCACGATCCAGCGCCGTTAACACCAGTTCTTTCGTAATTCGCTGATCCATGTGGAAGCCAACGATTTTACGACTGTACAGGTCCATGATGCTCGCCAAATACAGCCAAAGCCAAAATTAATACTCCTTTATAATAATTTTTGGCACTTTCATATAACTCCATTCTACGAACTTCTCAAACATCACGCTATGCTTGATATTACAGAATTTCTCATATGCCTTGAAATTTTCCTGCATCGTCTATTTTCCCCCCTCCCTTACAAACACCGCATCATTTACCGCAGCCTCCGCATAAACTGGTATAATATCCATCCAAATACTTGGGAAACGGAGTGTTCGTCCATGATACCCGACGGAAATCACCATTCCAATATCATACGCTTCACCGGCTTTCAAAATGAGTACGACCGTTACCGACCGGAGGCGCCCAGGCTTGTGACTGAACTGCTTACGGGCTATTTGGGAAAAAGACCCGCCCTCGTCGTGGATCTCGGCTGCGGAACCGGGCTGTCCACCTTCTTGTGGCGGACGGCCGCCGACACCATCAT
>NZ_ASSD01000454.1 GCF_000520715.1 Paenibacillus zanthoxyli JH29 | reverse complement strand
CTTCCACGGTCTGAGGCATAACGCCGTCGTCAGCCGCTACGACGATAATCGTAATGTCCGTAACCTGTGCACCGCGGGCGCGCATCGCTGTAAACGCTTCGTGACCCGGGGTATCGAGGAACGTAATTTTCTTATGGTTGATTTCAACCTGGTAAGCGCCGATATGCTGCGTAATTCCGCCGGCTTCGCCGCCGGTCACATTCGTGGAACGAATGGCGTCAAGCAGCGTCGTCTTGCCGTGGTCAACGTGACCCATAATCGTCACGACCGGAGGGCGGGACTGCAGATCTTCAGGAGCATCGTTCTCTTCCACGGTCTCGAAACGGTCTTCCTCAACCGGAATCTTCACTTCGACTTCAACACCGAATTCACCGGCAAGCAGCAGGATGGTATCGATATCCAGCTCCTGGTTGATCGTTGCCATAACGCCCATCAGAATCAGCTTCTTGATAACTTCCGAAGCATCCTTATGCAGCAGCTTTGCCGTTTCGCCGACTGTCATGTTGCCGCGAACGATAATTTTCTTCGGCGTGTTGTCGATTTTCTCCCGGCGCTCGACCGGCTGCTGGTTTCTGCCGCCGCGCTGATTTTTGCCGCTGCGTCCGTTGTTCCGGAAATTGCCGCCTCTTCCGTCATCGAACCGCTTATTGTTGCCTCCTGGCCGGTTTTTGTTATTCCGGTCTCCGCCGCGGGAGAAATCGCCGCCCTGGCCTTGCGGACGGGAATCGCCTTGACGCTGGCCTCCACCCTGGCTCTGCGGACGGTTACCGCCGCCGAATCCACCTTGGCGCTGGCCTCCGCCTTGGCCTTGTGGACGGGAATCACCTGGACGGGACGCTCCACCTTGGCCCTGTGGACGGGGTGCGCCGCCTTGGCCTTGCGGACGGGAATCGCCTTGACGCTGGCCTCCGCCCTGGCTCTGCGGACGATTACCGCCGCCAAATCCGCCTTGACGCTGGCCTCCGCCTTGGCCTTGCGGACGGGAATCATTTTGACGGGTTCCTCCGCCTTGGCCCTGCGGCCTTGATTCGCCTTGACGCTGGCCTCCGCCTTGGCCTTGCGGGCGCTGTCCGGAGCCGGTCTGGTTTCTGCGGGAATCCTGCCCGCTTTGGGGTCTTGACGACATTGTCGATGAGTTATTGTGTGGTTTGTTCATACCTACCTGCTTTTCTATTTGATTTTTGTCAACACTTTTCGCTTCAACTGTAGCCGTTGCTGCAGAAGCGGAGCGGCCCCCGCCCCCGCTCTCCCGTTTGGCCGCAGCATTCGACTTAATATCCTTAAAGAACTGTTCCACCTTCGACACGGCATCATTTTCCATAACGCTCATGTGGTTGTTCACCGGGACGTTCAGACGTTTCAAGATGGTGATGATCTCTTTACTGCTCATGTTAAGCGATTTGGCGTACTCGTAAACCCGCAGTTTGTCCTTGCTGTCTTGTTTAGTCAATGATTCCACCTCCGACATTATCTCCGAGCTGCTTGGAGATCATTTCCGCGAATCCCTTGTCCGTGACAGCCAGCACGACGCGGCTATCCTTGCCGATAGAAGCGCCCAGGATGTCGCGGCTGAATCCGATCACCAGCGGAATATTGTAAGTCCCGCATTTGTCGCGGAACTTCTTCTGAGTATTATCCGAAGCGTCCTCCGCCAAGAGAACCAGCTTCGCTTGCGCCGAACGGACCGCTTTCAGCACAATCTCTTCGCCGGTGACAATTTTCCCCGCGCGCATGGCGAGCCCTAAATTAGAGAGAGCCCTACTCATCTTCAGCGGCTTCCTTAGCTGCAAGGAACTGCTCCTCCACGGATACGAAATCCCTGGCGAGCTGTTCGTATATTTCCGGGCTAACCGGGACCTTGAGCGCACGGTCCAGCGCCTTAGTCTTCTGAGCCAGCTTGAAGCATTCCAGCTTGCCGCAAATATAAGCTCCCCGGCCAGACTTCTTCCCGGTAAGATCAATCATGACTTCGCCACTCGGCGTTCTCACGATACGGATAAGCTCTTTCTTCGGCATCATTTCCTGACTGGCGACGCATTTGCGCAGCGGCACTTTTTTTTGTTTCATCGTAAGCCACCCGCCTCTCGTTATTAATCTATGGAGACGGAATCCTGATGCATTTCGTCGCTGGACGTTTTAGGTCTGCCGAATTCCTGCTCCGCCTGGCTTTCGCTCTTGATATCGATTTTCCATCCCGTCAGCTTGGCTGCCAAACGGGCGTTCTGCCCTTTGATTCCGATAGCCAGAGACAGTTGATAGTCCGGAACGACAACGCGCGCCATTTTTTCCGCCTCAAACACCTGAACCTCAAGCACCTTGGAAGGACTAAGCGCATTGGCCACATATTCTTCCACCGATTCAGAATACCGCACGATGTCGATTTTCTCGCCGCGCAGCTCGCCTACGATCGTCTGCACGCGCATCCCTCTTGGGCCTACGCAGGAACCGACGGGATCGACTTCCGGATTGCGCGAATATACCGCGATTTTGGAACGGAAGCCCGCTTCACGGGCGACGGAGCGAATCTCCACGACACCGTCGAAGATTTCGGGAACTTCAAGCTCGAACAGGCGCTTTAACAGGCCGGGATGACTCCGGGAGAGCAAAATTTGCGGCCCCTTGGTCGTATTCTCAACTTTGGTAATATAAGCCTTGATACGCTCGCCGTGCTTGAATTTCTCACCGGGCATCAATTCGTTCAGCGGCAGCACCGCTTCGATTTTGCCAAGGTCGATGTATACGTTGCGCAGATCCTGGCGCTGCACGATTCCGGTGACGATATCTTCTTCCTTGTCGATAAAAGCGTTGTAAATCAGTCCACGCTCCGCTTCGCGGATGCGCTGAGTAACGACCTGCTTAGCCGTCTGGGCGGCGATACGGCCGAAATCCCGAGGCGTTACCTCCTGCTCGGCGACATCATCCAGTTGAAAATGCGGATTGAGTTCCCGGGCCGCAGGCAGCGAAATTTCGGTGCGCGGGTCAAGCACTTCTTCCACGATCAGCTTGCGGGCATATACTTTTATTACGCCGGTGTTGCGGTTCATATCGACCCGAACATTTTGCGCGGCGTTGAAATTTCGTTTATAGCTGGAGATCAGCGCAGCCTCGATAGCCTCGAACAGCACATCCTTGCTGATGCCTTTCTCTCTCTCCAGTTCATTCATAGCTTCAATAAAATCCATACTCATGAAAAATCCGATCCCCCTTTCAAAAGCTAAAAAATAATGGCCAGTCTCGCGCTGGCAACTTTGGCATACGGAACAACATGCTGTTTTTTGCCCGCAGAGATGAGCATTTCCCCGCCTTCGAACGAGAGCAGCCGGCCTTCGAATTCCTTCAGCCCGTCGATCGGCTCGTAGGTCGTCACAAATACGTCCTTGCCGACCGCCTTCGCCACATCGTCGGCTTTTTTAAGCGGCCGCTCCGCCCCCGGAGAAGATACCTCCAGAAAATAAGCGCCTGGAATAGGATCGTTCTCGTCCAGCTTGGCGCTTAAGAATTCGCTGATGCTTCCGCAATCATCGATGTCGATTCCGCCTTCCTTGTCCACGAATACGCGCAGAAAGTAGTTGGAGCCTTCCTTTACATATTCTACGTCCACCAGTTCGAATCCATTGTCGTCAAGGTAAGGTTTCAGCATTTCTTCAACCGTACCTTTAATTTTGGGTGTGCTCAAATGAAACTAACCTCCACGAACTTGTCTTTTGCTGTATACCAAAGATAAAGAGTGGGTTTCCCCACTCTTTACACAACGGACTTATCTCATTATTACCAAAAAAAATTATACCATAGCATGGCAATACTGACAAGTGTCGGCCCTTGACTGCTGCTGTTCAGGAAGGAGTTCATGGAAAAGCGTTCTTTTTACGGTATTCATCAGGTGTCAGACCGTATTTCGCTTTAAACACACGGTAAAAATATTTCTCATCCTTAAATCCAGCTTTGCCGGCTATCTCAAATACCTTCATGTCGCTGGCTCCCAGCAGTTGAACCGCCTTTTCCAGCCGAATATCCGACAAATATCTCGTAAAGGAGACGCCGAGATAACTCTTGAAGATCGTACTTAAGTAATTGGGGCTGAAAAACAGCAGGCTCGCCACATGCTCAAGAGAAATGTCCAGGGTAAAGTGCGCTTCAATATAACTAACGCATTTCTCAATGACCTCGGCATGCTTCTTTCCCCGGTTGGCTTGTACAATCGTCATGAACCCTCTTAGAATTTCCAGAAACTGCTCCCTGCAATCCTTAAAGCTGGCGCAGGCCGTCAGGCTGCTCTCCGCTTCCTGCAAGGCGCACCGGTAAGCCTCTTCACTGAGGAATCCCTTGATCCCCGGCGCGATATGAAGCACAAGCTGAACTATGGATTTCAGCCATTGCTCCCGGTAAGGCAGCCCGTTCTCCAGGAACCGGCGGAACAAGTCATCCGTATGCTTGAGCAATAAGTCAGCTTTGTCCATTCTGATGTATTCCTTGAACAATTCCTCATCGTTATGGAAGTCGTAATGCAAGGGGTTAATCCGGCCGGAAATAGCGGCATATTGAACAACCCGGCCCCCGCCCAAGAAGTAACGGAAACCGGCAGCGTCCTCCGCTTCTTTATAGGAATCGACGGCTTCGCGGCAGAGATCGGCCCGCACATTGCCTACGCCTACCGCAAACGACAGCTGATACATGTCGGACAGCCGCTGTCCATATTCCTCCAGGGCCGTGAGCACGGCATCGGTGATTACTTCATCAGGACGCTTGGCCGTGATCACCGAGATCATGGTCAGGTTACGGTGTGAGGCAAAAAAGGACACAACCCGGGCCGAGGAACTTAAGCGGCTCGCGAGCATCCCGGGCATTGCCCCCCGGATATCTTCCAGCCCTTCAGGATAGAGGTCTCCTGGAGTATTGTCCTCTATGCGCGTTATGATAACCGCCCCGCTGGGCTCCAGAGCATACTGCTGCTGAAGCTCGCGGAATTGGGCCGGTGAGACCCCATTCTGTATCCATTCTCCTAGCAAATGTCCGTAGTACGCATTCATGCTGATGTGAAATTGCTCCCTGCTGATCTCTTCAGGCAAAATCCTTTTCTCTTTTTCAATACTTTCCCGGACCTTGTCAAGCAGTAGGCCGATGCTCTCCTCCTTCACCGGCTTGAGCACGTAATCGAAAGCGCCTAACCGAAGGGCCCGCTGGGCATATTCAAAATAACGGTAGCTGCTTAAGATGATGATCCGGGTAGCGGAGGAAAGCTTGTTCATGTGTTCAATGAAATCGAAGCCATCCATGATTGGCATTTTGATATCCGTAATCACGACATCAAAGGAAGCGGTTTGGACAATGTCCAGCGCGGTCTTTCCGTTACCGGCCTCAATAACCTCGCAGCCAGGGAGATATTCCCGGATCATTTTGCCGAGCACCCTTCTCTGAATCGCTTCGTCATCGACAACCATAATTCTGTTCATGGCCGCGTTCACCTACTGTATGGAATTTAATCTGTACACCTTGAGGGACCGGAGCTGTACCTCCCCTTCATATGCAAACATCTCCAGACCATCGTCTTCCGGCTCGGGGAAAATCAAATCGGTAATTGCGCACTCCCCGCCACCCGAGAAGACTTCAACCGAAGATCTGTCCACCCATAGCTGCAGAGATACGCGCTCTCCGCAGGGCGCAAGCGCCGCGCCGTGTCTGCCGGCAAAATGCTCATGAAACCGCACTTCTCCGGAAGATGTCCGGTCCACGAACAGCTCTCCGCTGCGGGTGTCATACCCTACTATTGTAGCACGGCTCCCATCCTCTGCGGCTCTTACTCTGAACCCGAACGAAGACGCGGTGCCAAGCTCGAATTCAGCGTCAATCCGCAAGGCGTCTCCCTTTATACCCGAGAAAGGCACAATTCCTTCAATGGTCAGGTTCTTAAGGTGCAGCGTCTCTCCTGCAAGCCGCGAAAGCTCCGCTACAGGACGCTGAATCAGTCTTATTTCACCGTCAAAGTCTCTCAAGAAAAGCTCTCTGGGGAGCGTCATCGCGCCTCTCCAGCCTTCGGTTGGCGTAACTCTTGCATATTTCCAGTTGCTCATCCACCCCATATAAATTCTTCGCCCGTCCAGGGCCGGGATATCCGAGAAGCTGACTCCTGCATAATTGTCCCTGCCATGGTCAAGCCAGCGCACGGCTTCGGGATCACGCTCGTTCACAAACAGCTTTCCGTTGAAGCGGCCGACAAAATACTGCGTCCGGGAGCCCTCGGGAATGTGGGGAGCGTCTCCTATGCTGACCAGTAAGACCCATTTGGTTCGCTGAGGATTCCCTTCTACAGTCAGTTCGAACAGATCCGGACATTCCCAGACGCCGTCATGGGAGCCGTGCCCCTCACCAAATTCGCTGGCAAAGGTCCATTCCTTCAAATTTGGCGAGGTGTAAATGCAGAGGCTCTGGCCGGTTGCAAGAACCATGATCCATCGTGCCGAAGCTTTATGCCAGAACACTTTGGGGTCCCGGTAGTCGGGGTAGCGGGGGTCCTCCAGCACGGGATTCCCGCTGTATTTTATCCAAGTGCGTCCATTGTCGAGGCTGTAGGCCAGACTTTGCCGTTCCCGCGGCCTTGCGGTATCCGGGTGTTCGTCATGATGGGTGAAGATGGCCACAAGACCGGGCTTCCCGCCAAAAAAACCGGATGTGTCGTCCCAATCCACAACCGCGCTGCCGGAGAAAATTTGTCCATGCTCATCAGGCGCCAGTGCAATCATCAGATGCTGCCAGTGCACCATGTCAAGGCTTACCGCATGCCCCCAATGCATAGGTCCCCAGCTCATACCGAAGGGATGATATTGATAGAACAGATGATATTCTCCATTAAAGTACACCATGCCGTTCGGATCGTTCATCCAATGGGTGCGGGGAGTAAAGTGATAACGCGAACGGTATTTTTCTTTATCCATCCGTCAGCCAATCCTCCAGACCTATTTGATTTCATCAACTCCACATGATTTGTCCGGTCAACCTTTGATTCCTGCGCTGGTAATTCCTTGTACATAATATTTTTGCAGCAGCAGGAACAGAACAATGATCGGAACGGTCGTAAAGGTCAGCGTCGCCATGATTTGCCCGTAATAGATCGGAGGCAGCGTAAAGAAAGTCTGGATGCCTAGCTGAATGTTGCGCAGCGATTCCCCCGTCGTCACCAGGATCGGCCACATGAAATCTCCCCAATGACTGATGAAATCAAGGATGAACACGGTTGCAAAAACCGGCCCCGAGAGCGGAACAACGATGGATGCAAAGGTCTTCAGCGGACCCGATCCGTCGATGGAAGCGGATTCCAGTATTTCATTTGGAATGTCCATAAAAAACTGGCGGAACATAAAAATGCTGAAGCAGTTCGCGATAAACGGAACGATCAGGGCGAACCAGGTATTGACCCAATGCAAGGTGTTAATGACCAAATACAGCGGCATCAGAATGCTCTCGAACGGAACGATCATCAAGGCGATGATACACACAAGAATGAATTCACTGCCCCTGAACCGCAGCTTGGCCAGCGCGTAACCGCAAATTGAATTTACCCCAAGGCCGCTGATGCAAATCACGGACACGTAAAAAAGGCTGTTGAACAGAAACTTCATCATTGGAATCCGCTCAAACGCCATTCTGTAATTGTCCAAGGTGATATGAAGCGGCAGCAAGGATTTCAGCGAGCTCAGATCGGAAAAAATCTGGTTCTCCGGCTTGAGCGAGGAAACGACCATCCACAGCAGCGGGATAATGAACAGCAGCGACATGATGATGTTAAGCACATACAGCAGCACCTTTGTCCGGGTATTTCTCATGTCCTGATCCCCCTTCGTTATTTATCTCTGAGAAACTTTTTCATCGAAAATGAGATCAAGACGACAATCAGGAAGAAGATGACGGAAATGGCGGAAGCGTACCCCGCATTTCGGAACTGGAAGCCTTGCTGGTAGATCAGCAGAGCCAGCGTTCGGGTCGAGTTCTCCGGACCACCATTCGTCATGATGTAAGGCTGAACGAACAGCTTCACAGCCTGAATCGTCGTAATCGTCAGCACAAACACCGTCACATTGTACAGGCTCGGTATCGTAATGTAGCGGAGCTGCTGAAGCTTGCTTGCCCCGTCGATCGAGGAGGCTTCGTATAAATCTTTGGAGATGCCCTGAAGACCCGCCAGAAAAATCATCATCTGGTAGCCGGCGGCCTGCCATACCGACATGAAGATAATCGAATTCATCGCCTGGGATGAGCTGCGCAGAAAAGGCTGGTTCGAAATGCCGAAGAAATGAAGCGCCGAGTTAATCAAGCCTTCATTCGGGTTATAAAGGGAGATCCAGAGAATCGCGATAACGGTCATGGAGGTGACGACCGGACTGAAGTAGGCAATCCGGAACACGTTCCGTAGCTTGAGGCTGTTGTTAACGAGCAGGGCCAGCATCAGGGCTACGCCCGATTGAACCGGCACGACGGTCACCGTGAAATACAAAGTGTTCCAGAGCGATTTATAGAACAGGCCGTCGGTAAAGAGCAGCTTGTAATTGTCCAGGCCGGTAAAATGAATTTTATCCGGACGCAGCAGATTGAACTTCGTAAATCCGAAGACAACGGCAAGCAGAAAAGGCAGCACCAGAAAAAAGATCAGCAAGAGAACCGCCGGCGTGACAAATGAATAGCCAACAAGGGTTTCACGTCTTTTCTGCCGGCTAAATGTCGATATATGCTCGCGCTCATGCGCATGGAGTGCCGTTTGCATCATCCATCCTTCCTTTCGCTTAGCTGATAAAAAGCTGGCGGCAAAGACGCTGCCGGGCGCCCTTGCCGCGGTCAAATGTCATAGACTGCTACTCGGCAAAATTGCGCTTGTACTCTTCATCATAAGTGGACGCCACGTTGTCCAGTGACTTTTTGACATCCGCGCCGACCATAATATCCGTCAACGCCTCGGCGAATTTCTGCGTCAGCACCGGATACGCCGGAGTGACCGGTCTGGCATGCGATACGCCTGTAACTTGCTCCTTGATAATGCGAAGCGGAAGCTCATTATATTCCGTCAAGCTCTCGAACGCCGATTTGCGGCTGGCCGGCATGCTGATCGCCTGCGCCAATTGGGTCGAGCTATCTTTGTTCGTAATCCATTTAATGACCTCTGCCGCTTCTTTCGGATGCTTGGAGTCAGCCGACACCCCTACCGCCCAACTGCCTGAAGGAGCAGTTTGAATGCCGCCCGGTTTTTTTGGGAAATAAGTAATGCCCCACTCCAGGTCCGGATAGTTCTTGAAGCCGGGAATATTCCAGGGACCTCCCAGCTTGGTCGCCGCTTTCCCTTCCTCAAACTCCGTCGGCTTCGGATCGATATTGAACAGCTTCTCGTTCGCCAGCTTTTGCAGGAAACCTGCCGCCTCCACGCCCTGCGGGCTGTTGACGAATCCTTCGGCGGTCGTCCCTTCCTTATTGACAATGTCCGTGCCGCCGGAAATCCATAACTGCTCGAAGGCGTAGGTCATCCATTCCCCTTTGTCGTTGATCATGTTCGTGCCGAACACACCGTCCTTGGACGTCTTCTTCATCACGTCGTACCAGTCGTCCCAGGTCCAGGCATTTTCAATTTTGTCCGGAGGCGTTATTCCGTGCTCGGCCATAATTTTTTTGTTATAAAAAAGGACGACGGAGGACTCGTTCAAGCCCGGCGCGTAAAATTTGCCCTGGTACGAGCCTTGCTGAAGGATCGAAGGGACGAAATCGTCCAGATCCTCCTTGGAGAAATACTCGTCAAGCGGGATAATAATCTCCGAGGCCGCATAGTTGGCGATGTTCGGTCCGTCCATGGCCAGTACATCCGGCAGGGTGTGAGAAGCGACGGCGGCATTGATTTTGTCTTCATAAGCAAAAGAGTTGCCCCGGGTAATAACCTCCATCTTGACATGGATCTTCCCTTTATTGGCCTGATTAAACTCTTCAATCCGCTTCACATACACATTGTCCTCGACCTCGCTGGCCTGCGGACGCCAGAAGGTAAGCTCAACGGCCGATCCCTCTCCCTGCCCGCCGCTGCCTGAATTGGCGTTTTGGGTCCCGCCGCCGGAGCAGCCCGCGAGCAGGGATAAGGCCAGAAGTGACAGTAGAATCCCCTTTTTCATATGACACCATCCTATCAAATGAAGTTTTTGATTACGCTTTCATCATAAAAGGAAATGCGTGCTCCTCCTACTCTAAAAAAGGGGGAATGGTGGACTTTTCTACTGAAAGCGTTTTTGTTGTGATGAAAACAAACAAAATCCGGCTTGGGACACTACTCCAAGTGCCTTAAGCCGGACTCTGCCACATCCAGGGGAAGCCGTAAAATGACCGTCGTCCCCATATTCAACTCCGAGCGGATATCCACGCCAAAAGCCTGACCATACAGCAGCTTGATCCGATGGTTGACATTCTGGATTCCAATGGAAGCCGCTGCGCCCGAATCCTCACGGATTTCCAGCACCCGGGCTATCGTCTCGGGCGACATTCCCTTCCCGTTGTCGGTCACAGTGAATATTCTGCCGGTACCATCAATCTGCCCCGTCACATGTATAAGCCCCCCCTGCTCCCTATCCTCAAGAGCGTGAACCAGGGCGTTCTCAATAAACGGCTGTAGAAAGAATTTGGGTACCCAGTGGCCCTCCAGCTTCGAATCAATCTCATAAGTCACCGTGAATTTGCCCTCAAAACGGCGGCTCATGATGAACACGTAATTCTTCAGATAGTTCAGATCCTCGGAGAAAATAACCTTCCCCGGACTTTTGGCCGTATATTCCAGCATTTCCGACAGCTCAACCAGCATTTTGCTGATCAGGGACTGTTTGTTTTCAATCGCCAAATAGTTGATGATGTTCAGGGTATTGTACAAAAAATGCGGATTGAACTGGAAATTAAGAGCTTTAAGCTCCGCCTCCAGCTCTTTCATCTTTGCCTTGTAGTTTTCTTCAATCAGCGTGTGGATGCTTTCATTCATCTGGTTGAACTTGTGAATGATAATGTTAAGCTCCTTGGTGCCCGCCGATTCGATATAGGTATTAAAGTAGCCATCCCCGCTTCGGTTAATGCCGCGCAGCAGCTTGATGAGCGGCAGGGTGATGCGGCCGGACAGCAGCGCCGCAACCACCACCGATATCAAGGTGATGATCACCATGGAGTACAGGGTGTAATCGAACATGTCGGGCAGTGTCCGCTGCAAATTTTTATACGGAATAAACACTGCCGACAGCCAGCCTGTCGTCTTCATCGTATCGAAGCAGACGACCAGCTTCTGTCCGCCAAGGGTGATGTACTCCGTGCCGCTCTTCTTGCTGATGGCGCGGGCAATCCACTCCCTGCTAATCTCCGCCGGATCGCCGGCCAGCTCCGAACTGGACAGGACAGCCCCTTCCGGAGTGAGCATATAGTAATAGGAGCCTTCTACATTCAGGCTTTCCTCAAGAGCATGCCTAAACATAGATTCCTGAAAGTTTACAACCAGAATCGGCCGCTCCACGCTCTTTTTCATCTGGATCAGGATGTTGTTGCGGACCATTGCAAAGTTCATTAGCCGCGTCCCCGTAAAGACATACTGGTCTTTCTCCGATGGGGCGGTAGAGTAAAACTGCTCCAGCAAATTATAGGTGGGAATCCATGTTATGCTGCTGCGCGATTCGGTCCCTATCTTATAAATGTTGGAGAGGGAGTAATCCTTCTTCGGTATCCAAAAGGACGGGGTTTCTCCGAAGGTGTACTCCCGGGTGACCAGGTTAACCGAGAACAAATCCTCCGAGCTTGGAAAGTACTTTTGCAATATCCGCGTAATTTTACGGTCCGAGTCATTAGTGATGTCCCTTAGCCGCAAATTTTCCGTATTGAAAAATTGAAACAGATCCTCGTCCAGATGCATGTTGATCGCGCTCTGCTCTATCCCTGCCAAGCTGCTGTCCAGCGATTGATTGCCCATCCGCACAAGTCCCAGCGAGGTTTCACTGGCATTCTTGAGAATCACATCGGAGCTCTTGACAGTATATCCGACAGCCATGACGGTCAGCGACAAAACGGTTACCGCAATGAACGAAAGCGTCAGCTTGGTCCGCAGGCTCATGTGAAACAGAAATGCTTGGGCTCTCCGCAAATGACCGACCTCCGAAATCGTAGTCGCTTAAAGGCAGCGGGACTGCTCAAGTCTTTAAAACAGGGAAAGCTGGTTGCTCTCCGGCAATCCCCGGAAGCAGCCCATGCCGGTGAGCAGCTCGACAATCGTCTTACTCGCCTTGGACTTCTTCTGAAAATCCTCAATCGATAGAAACTCTCCGGCATCTTTAGCCGCAGCAATATTCTTCGCCGCATTATCGCCGATACCGGCTAGGGCGGAGAATGGAGGGATGAGGCTGTTTTCATCAACTGTGAACTTGGTTGCATCCGAGCGGTACAGATCGATACTCTTGAAGGTAAAGCCACGGGCCGTCATTTCCAGCGCCATTTCGAGGATTGGCAGCATCGCCTTTTCCTTTGGGAGAGCTTGGAAGCCCTTCGCTTCAATTTCGACAATCTGCCGATGAATGGCGTCGTAGCCCTGGCAGCACAGCTCAATGTCGAAATCCTCCGCACGAACCGAGAAGTATGTCGCGTAATAATGTATCGGATAATACAGTTTAAAGTATGCGGTCCGCACGGCAGAGATGACATAAGCGGCGGCGTGCGCTTTCGGGAACATGTATTGGATTTTAAGACAGGAATCAATGTACCACAGCGGCACCTTGCACCTCTTCATTTCCTCGATCCATTCGGGCGTCAATCCTTTGCCTTTCCGCACACTCTCCGTAATCTTGAACGCCAGTCCGGCGTCCATGCCGGCTTTGTAGATTAAATAGAGCATAATATCGTCACGGCAGCCGATAACGGTCTTGATGTTGCAGGTGTTGTTCTTGATGAGCTCCTGCGCGTTGCCAAGCCAAACCCCCGTTCCGTGGGACAAGCCTGAAATCTGCAACAGGTCGGCAAAGCTCGACGGTTTCGATTCGACAAGCATCTGGCGGACAAACTTCGTCCCCATCTCAGGTACCCCGTAGGTGGCGACGGGCGTCCGGATCTGCTCCGGCGTCACGCCAAGCGCTTCCGTCGAGTTGAACATGCTCATGACCTTCGGATCGTTCATCGGAATCGTCGTCGGATCGACGCCTGTCAAATCCTGCAGCATCCGCATCATCGTCGGATCGTCATGGCCCAGAATATCGAGCTTGAGCAGGTTGGCGTCAAAGGCGTGATAGTCGAAATGCGTCGTCTTCCATTCCGAATTCACATCATCGGCAGGATACTGCACGGGTGTGATGTCTTCCACCTCGATGTAATCCGGCACGACGACGATGCCGCCGGGATGCTGGCCTGTGTTGCGTTTAACGCCTGTACACCCCGCCGCGAGACGGCTGAGCTCGGCGCCGCGCCAGCGCTTATGATGATCTTCCTCGTACTTCTTGGCGAAACCGAACGCGGTCTTCTCGGCCACAGTACCGATCGTACCGGCCCGGAAGACGCTTTTTTCACCGAACAGCACCTTTGTATAATTATGCGCATGCGGCTGGTATTCCCCGGAAAAGTTAAGGTCAATATCGGGAACCTTGTCGCCCTTAAAGCCGAGGAACGTCTCGAACGGAATGTCCTGCCCTTCGCCCTTCAGCATCTCCCCGCATTTCGGACACGCCTTGTCAGGCAGGTCGAATCCGCTCGGTACGCTTCCGTCCAGGAACCACTCGCTGTGCCGGCATTCGGGACTACGGCAAACGTAATGCGCCGGGAGCGGATTGACCTCGGAGATGCCGAGGAAGGTTGCGACGACGGAGGAGCCGACCGAACCCCGGGAGCCGACGAGGTACCCGTCCTGGTTCGATTTTTTAACCAGCCGCTCGGAAATGAGATAGTTGGCGGAGAAGCCGTACTTGATGATTGGCTCCAGCTCTTTTTCCAGGCGGGCGACGACCACCTCGGGCAGCTCCTCTCCATAAATGGATCTTGCGGTCCGGTAGCAGGTATCGCGGATTTCCTCATCCGCCCCATCAAGAATCGGCGTAAACAGCTTGTCGGGGAACAGCTCGATCGCTTCAAAGCGCTCCGCCAGTTCCACCGTATTGGTCACGACGACCTCAAGCGCCTTATCCTCGCCCAGAAAATCAAATTCCTGAAGCATTTCTTCCGTTGTCCGAAAGTGCGCGTCCGGCTTGCGCTGATCCTTTAGCGGACTGAATCCGGTAATGCCATGAATCGTGATGTCGCGGAACAGCTTGTCGCGCGGCTCCAAATAGTGCACGTTTCCGGTCGCGATGACCGGCTTGTTCATTTTTTCCCCGATTTCGCAAATCCGGCGGACGACGCCGCGCAGCTCTTCGGGACTTGCCACAAAGCCTTTATCCACCAAATGCATATACATGGTCAGCGGCTGGATCTCCAGCACATCGTAGAACTGGGCGACCTCCATCGCTTCCTCGGCCGTTTTGTTCAAGACGGCTTCAAAGAATTCGCCCCGCTCGCAGCCGGAAATGACCAGCAGGCCGTCCCGCATTTCCTCTAACTTCGACTTTGGAATGCAAGGCACCCGCTTGAAATAATCGGTGTGAGATAAGGATACCAGCTTGTACAGGTTCTTCTTGCCCGTCATATTCAAGGCATAAATGCAGCAGTGGAACGGACGGGTGTTGGACAGATCCTTGCCGACCTCGTCGTTCAGACGGTCCAGCATCGTCAGCCCTTTCAGCTTCTCGGCGTCAGCCAACAGCCCATTCAGAATTCCGCCCAGCGCAACCGTATCGTCGACCGCGCGGTGATGGCTTTCAAGCAATACTTTATATTTGTCGGCCAGCGTGTTGAGCCGGTGATTTTTCATATTTGGATGAAGCAGCCGCGCCAGCTCCAGCGTATCAAGTGAAGGATTAGGCAAAAGCGGCAGCCCAAACTTGGCAAGCGATGCCTGGATAAACCCCATATCGAACCGGGCGTTATGCGCCACAAGGACGGCGTCCTGGGCGAAATTTACGAAATCATGGAGCACAGGCTCCAAATCGGGCGCATCCTTAACCATATCGTCCGTGATGTTCGTGAGCTGCTGGATATGATAAGGGATTTTCTCATGCGGATTGACAAAGGTTGTATAACGGTCGATTTCCTGTCCGCCCTGCATTTTGACGGCGGCAAGCTCAGTGATATTGTTGCGCGTAATGGACAGGCCGGTGGTCTCGATATCGAAGACGACATAGGTGGCGGTTTTAAGCTCCAGCGGCTGTGGATTCTCGACCACATTTACCGCATCGTTGACCACATTCGCTTCCACACCGTACAGCATTTTGATGCCGTTCTTCTTCGCTGCCTTGCCGGCTTCGGGATAGCACTGCACCCCGCCATGGTCGGTGACGGCAATCGCCGGATGCCCCCATTTGGCTGCGGTTTTGATATAGGCGTCGATTGGCGCTACCGCATCCATTGTGCTCATGGCACTGTGAAGATGAAACTCCACCCGCTTCTGCGGGGCATTGTCCTTGCGGGCAGGCGGAGCAGACACCTCGGACAAATCCGATGGAATCATCACCAGTTCCGGAGTTTGCATGAAACGGTCGTACTCCACCTTTCCGCGCGCTTTTACCCATTTCCCGTTTGCCAGTTGGCTCATCACTTTCAGGTCGTCTTTTGTTTTAGCGAACATCTTCATTTGCAGGGAATCGGAAAAATCAGTTAAATTGAAGGTGAACAACGTGCTGCCATTGCGCAGCTCTTTGCGGTCTAGGCCAAAAATCGTTCCCTGAATGGTGATTTTTTTCTCCTCGTCCTGAATTTCCATAATTGGAACGGGTTGGTCTTTGATATCGTAACCGACCTGTAGCGGAACGACCTCTTCGCCGTCTTCATTTTCTGAGGAACTTTCCGTCTCGATGGCCGTCATCATCTGCTCGATAATTTCCCGCTGCTCCTGCTGGAGCTTTTGCTGGAATTCCTCGAATTCCTCCGCGCCGTTTCCTTTTTCCGCAAGCTGCACTTTTACACGCAGGGAAAGTCCAAAGTACGTATCGTAAAAACGGACAATTGCACCGTCGATCCCTTTTTTCCGCGCCAGCTCGAGTGACATCTGATCGCTCATGTTCAGCAGCAGCGTGTCGCCTTGAAGCTCCTGTCCCGAACGCGTTAGCCAGCCATTGACGGAGGGAATCTCACGGTGAACCCATTCAAGGAACAGTCCCCAATACTCGTGAAAAATGTCAGCCCGGCTTACCTGCTCCTCGTACTTGAACAAGAACCCGACTTTCGCAATATGCTGCATCCGCTCTCGTACTCTCAAGCAAAACGTCCGATAGGCCTGTGCCGGAACGAGAGTCTGCTTCACTACAACGACGCGCCAATCCCGATTGCCTCGGCTGATCTCCACCCTGTCGATATAACCATCCAAAAAATAAGGATCGATAAGTGCCGGAGGGACATCTCCCTGCTTCATCAGCAGCTCGAACCGCTTTCTTCTCTCCTCGCTGTATTCCATGCTTCCCCCACCTTTACATTCCCCGATAAAGCGAGGTCTTTGCTGTCACTCTTCCATTTAAAATCTTATAATTTAATAAAGCTTCCGGAGAAGAAGACCGGCTTCTGTCTCTCGTAGACATATAGGCAGGGCAAGCGTTCGGCTTATCCCTGCCTATATGTTTAAAAAGCGCCCGGGCTGTCCGCCCGCCGTCCTCTGTTCGCCAGAAGCTTGCAATCATGCCCGAAAATGGGACTGTAAACGTTTAGTATGCTTTGGCAAAAACAACCGTATGCTCTGCCGGTTTGCCACAGCAGATGCAGGTCTTCTTCGTTTCGCCCGGTTCAAAAGGAATGTTCCGGCTCGTTGCTCCGGTTTCTTCCTTCACCTGTGCTTCGCAGGCATCGTCACCACACCAGCCGGCCAGCGCAAAGCCGCGTTTCTCTTCCATTGCCGCTTTCATCTCATCCAGCGTCTCGACGGAATAGAAATGTTCCTCACGGAACTTAAGCGCCCGCTCGAACATTTCGTTATGAACCTGCTCCAGCATAGCCTGGACTTCTTCCACTAGACGGTCCTGCTGAACGATTTTCTTCTCGCCGCTGATCCGCGAGACCAGCACGCAGACACCGTTCTCCATATCCCGGGGCCCAAGCTCCAGTCTAACCGGCACACCGCGCATTTCATATTCGTTGAATTTCCAGCCGGGTGTTACATCGGAACGGTCGTCAACGCGCACACGGATGCCCGCCGATTTAAGTTCCTTGAACAGCTCGTCCGTCCGGGCAATGACCGCTTCCCGAGTTTTCGGAGGGCCGATCGGAATCATGATTACCTGAGTCGGCGCCACTTTAGGCGGCAGGGCCAGACCGCGGTCGTCGCCGTGTACCATAATCATCGAACCGATCATGCGAGTGCTTGTCCCCCAGGAAGTTGTATGCACATATTCCAGATTGTTATCGCGGCTGAGATACTGAATGTCGAAGGCAACAGCAAACTTGGTGCCCAGATAGTGGGAGGTTCCCGCCTGAACAGCCCGTCCGTCTTTCATCATCGCCTCGATCGAGTACGTGTCCACCGCTCCGGCAAAACGCTCGGAAGGCGTCTTCTGACCGGTAATGACCGGAATCGCCAGATAGCCTTCGACGAAATCGCGGTAAACTTCCAGCATCTGCATCGTTTCCTCGCGCGCTTCGGCCTCATTCTCATGCGCCGTATGGCCTTCCTGCCACAGAAACTCGCTTGTGCGCAGGAACGGAAGCGTACGCTTTTCCCAGCGGACAACGTTCGCCCACTGATTGATCAGCACCGGCAGGTCCCGGTATGACTGAATCCATTTGGAATACATATGTCCAATCATCGTTTCGGAGGTCGGCCGGATCGCCAGACGCTCTTCCAGTTTCTCGCCGCCGGCTTCCGTTACCCATGGCAGCTCCGGATTGAAGCCTTCGACATGCTCTTTCTCCTTCTGAAAAAAGCTTTCCGGAATAAACAGCGGAAAATAGGCATTGCGGTGTCCCGTTTCCTTGAAGCGCCGGTTCATCTCTTCTTGGATATGCTCCCAGATTTCATAGCCGTCCGGCTTGAATACGATACAACCGCGCACCGGAGAATAATCCATCAGGTCAGCTTTCTTGATTACATCGATGTACCAGCGCGAGAAATCTTCGCCCTGCGGCGTTATTTCCGTAACAAACTGCTTTTCTTTTGACATAGAATGGAATTCCCCCCGTTAATAAGCCCAGGCAGCAGATGGCTGCAGCTTAGGCCGAAACAAAATTAACCGCTGATTAGGCGTAAAATATCATTATAGGTAACAGCGAGCATCAGCAGAAACAGCATCGCGAAGCCGACGAAATGGACCATGCCCTCTCGGCTCGGATCAACCGGTTTGCCGCGCAGCGCCTCCACACCGAGGAAAACGAGCCGGCTTCCGTCAAGCGCCGGAATCGGCAGTAAGTTAAAGATGCCAAGGTACAAGCTGAGTATGGCCGTCCAGTGAGTCAGATACACGATCCCCTGCTGGGCGATTTGGCCGGTCAGCTCGAAAGTACGCACCGGTCCGCCGATATCATCCATATTAAACTGATTAATCAGCTGCTTGAAACCGAGAAAAATCGCTTTAGTGGTATCGGCCATTGCATGACTTGCTCCGCTGAACGTTTCGCTAATTGTCGCATTTCGGGTCGGAAGCTCAGGCGTTATACCGACTTTGCCGCCTTCCTGCCCTTCCATATGGCGAGGCGTCATCGTTACCGCGATCATTTGATCTCCGCGCTTGATCGTCCAATTCATTGCTTTTCCTTCAGATGCGGAAGTCAGGTTGATCATCTTCTTGTAGTCCGGGCCAATGGTCTCCCCGTTAATCGAATAGACAATATCGCCCTTCTGAAGTCCCGCCTCTTGGGCTGGCATGCCTTCGGCGACGTCGCCGATCAATACATAGGTCGGATTCTCTACCGCAACGCCGGCCATTTGAATGTAAACGCCAAAAAGAATAAAAGCGAGCAGAAAATTCATTACCGGACCAGCTACAATGGCAAGAGCCCGCTGTCCGACGGTTTTACTGCCGAACTGCCGATCCTTGGGAGCGATCTGGATTTGCTGGTTTCCTTTAACCAACATAGCTTGCGGATGCAAGGAATAGGTCGTAACCTCCCCGTCAACATCCAGCCTGATCCTTAGATCCTTCTCCAAATCGGCATACTGCGCTTCCCCGCGGATAACATTTCTGCGCGTATCCAACTGGTCGAGATATACGGCCTTTACGATATTGCCTTCGCCTAGCCGCACCGCTATCGTCTGCCCTGGTGAGATCTCGATCACCTCTGGATCCTCACCAGCCATTCGCGCGTAACCGCCAAAAGGCAGCAGACGCAGCGTGAACTGCGTTTCATTGTGTTTATAAGAAAACAGTTTCGGACCGAAACCGATAGCAAACTCTCTCACAAGAATGCCGGCGCGTTTGGCAAAATAATAATGTCCCCATTCATGAACCGTCACCAGGACGAAGAACATGAGCACCGTCAAAAAAACGACTTGAACCATTTCCAAGTTAGGCAGCCCCCTTTAGGTGAAAGACCGAAGTATGTCCTCTTAATTTATCATTATTCTCCGATCCGGCACAAGAGAATCAACCGTCCAAACCAATTTTTCCGGTTATTGGTGCCAACCTCCATTGATTTCACGCGGGTTACAGACTTTGTGCCAACGCGCGCACCGTGCGGTCACATTCCTCGATTTGCTCCAGACTCGGATGACTCTGTACTGGATGGCGCCCTAGAACCTCCTCCAATATCTCCTCAATTCGCAAAAAAGAAATCTCGCGCCGCAAGAACCTTGCAACGGCAACTTCGTTCGCGGCATTGAAGGCAGTTGTCGCGGTTCCGCCGGTCTTTCCGCACTCGATAGCAAGCTTTAGCGCCGGGTAACGCACAAAGTCCATCTCCCGGAATGTCAGCCGTCCAGCCTGTGCCAGCGACAACCGCTGGGCCGGCGAATACCATCTGTCGGGATAGGTCAGCGCGTATTGGATCGGTACACGCATATCGGGATTGCCGAGCTGGGCGATGATGCTGCTGTCACGGAACTCCACCAAAGAGTGAATGATGCTCTCCGGGTGAAGCAGCACCTCTATTTGTTCGTAAGGCAGATCAAACAGCCAGTGAGCCTCAATGACTTCCAGCCCTTTATTGACCATAGTAGCGGAATCAATCGTAATCTTGGCGCCCATTGCCCAATTGGGATGGCGAAGCGCATCTTCAACCGTAACATCGCGGAGCTGCTCCCTGGAGAGATCCCGGAAGGAGCCCCCTGAAGCGGTCAGCGTAATGGAAGCAATATCTTCCTTGCTTTCTCCATTCAGGCATTGAAAAATCGCCGAATGCTCGCTGTCGATGGGGAGCAGCTTTACCCCTTTTCGCCGGACCTGCTCTGTGACAAGATGTCCCGCCGTCACCAGCGTTTCCTTGTTCGCGAGACCAATATCCCTGCCAGCCTCAATCGCGGCAAGTGTTGAGCGCAGGCCGACGCTGCCCATGACTGCGGTCACTACATACTCGGCATCTCCGCCGGCAGCAATTTGCACCAGTCCGTCATCGCCGCTGTATAGTTCTACTCCTGCCGGGAGCTGTGTCCGAATGCCGTCTGCAAGCTCCTTGCTGGTGACGGATACTCTCTTCGGCTTAAAGCGGCGGACCTGCTCCAGCAGAAGCGCTGTATTGCTTCCGGCAGCAAGGCCGTCCACTTCAAAGCTATCTGGATGCATAGCCACAACATCGAGCGTTTGCGTTCCGACTGAACCGGTTGAGCCCAGAATGCTGATCTTTTTCAAGCGTCACGTACCTTCTTTCTAGTTAGTGATAAGGCATCAGCATCATGATATGTACGAACGGAAACACGATAATCCAACTGTCACAGCGGTCGAGAATGCCTCCATGTCCAGGCAGCAGCGTTCCCGAGTCCTTTATGCCGTATGCCCTTTTATAAGCCGATTGAACAAGATCCCCTAGCTGTCCGACCACGGCGCTGGCAAGACCGATAACTAGCGCACGCCCGAATGACAGCAAATCTGGAGATATTAGGGCAAAGATCAAAGCAATGACCATCGCGATGACGATTCCGCCTACTGCTCCTTCGACGGTCTTATTGGGGCTGATTGCAGGCCAAAGCTTTGTTCTTCCCAGCGCTCTGCCGACAAAATAAGCTCCCGCATCACTGCTCCAAATGCAGCAGAGAAGCAGAAGGGTCCAGAACAGTCCGTTACCGTCTGGGGCAGA
>NZ_ASSD01000453.1 GCF_000520715.1 Paenibacillus zanthoxyli JH29 | reverse complement strand
GGCGGCCTTCTGGCTGACGCTCCGCATAGCTCCGGCTAATCCGGATCAGCTGATCCGGGCACAATCCGTTGCGTTTGCGACTCTCGTTATGGCCCAGTTGTTTCATGTATTCGACTGCCGGAGCTCACGCTCCGTGTTCCACCGGAACCCGTTCCAGAATAAATACCTTGTGCTCGCGGTGCTTTCGTCCGTACTGCTGATGCTGGCCGTCATGTATATTTCCGTTCTTCAGCCGATCTTCAAGACGATTCCCCTGGGCTTCCGGGACTGGTCGCTATGCCTGGTAGCTGCCGGAATACCCACCTTCCTGATGGGCGCAGGCAGCGTCTGGAG
>NZ_ASSD01000452.1 GCF_000520715.1 Paenibacillus zanthoxyli JH29 | reverse complement strand
TCTGCGGATTGATGGAAATTTCCTGGTATCCGTTCTCACCCCGAAGCTCCCGCTGATACTGAAGCTCAAGACCGTCGAAGCCGACGAACTCATCATCTTTATAGGTAAGCCCCGCTGTCGGATGCTTTTTCATTGCAGTCAGAATGTTCTGGTAAATACCAAGACTGTTGGAATTCTTGAACAGCTTGACATACCCAACCGTCTGCACCGCCACCGTATCCTTATCGTAATGCCGCACATTCTCTTCCACGACCTCCAGGCCGGGATATTGATCCTTATGCTCCATAAAATAAGCGACTTCCTTGGCGGACAGCCCCACCTTGATCCGGCGAGGTGTATAGCCGTTGTACTTTCTGAACTTCAAGTCGAGCGAGTCCTTTACCTCTTCCACCGTCATCTTTTTCTCGCTCGGGTCGCCAAGCTGATTAAATTTTTCCACCAGATTCGCCGCCAGCTTGTTCACATTCGCCTTGGCTTCAGGAGTATA
>NZ_ASSD01000451.1 GCF_000520715.1 Paenibacillus zanthoxyli JH29 | reverse complement strand
CTGCGCCTACCGCTCCCGTCTCTCTCGCCATCCCTCCTGTACTCTGGCGTGTAGTCAGCTTTCCGTTCTTGCCGGTCATTACATCAATGGAGACGTATGGATTGTTCAAATCCACGCGAATGACATCTGCCAGACCGGATGCCTTGCTGCCGGAGCGCGTCACGGTATATTTATATTTCAGCTTTGTGGCGCCCGAGGTAATGATTTCTTCGCTCACTTTAGCAGCCGTAAAAGAAGAAGCGGCCATCGCGATCGAAGTATTCCCTTGTTCAAGCAGCGGCAGCTCGCCGCCGATCACCGGCATAATCCACAGCACACCCGCGAGTGAAGCCGCTATCCATTTGGGAGCTGCGTGTCTCTTATTATTTCTTTCCTTACCCGTACTTGCCTGCTCCGATGAGCAACTACTGTTCATTCCAAGTAACTCTCCCATCCCTTGTATTCCCATTACTTTCTCCCGGCCTGAGAGGAACCGGCTGCGACATTACTTTTAGGGGAGACACCCCATTTTTTACTCTACACTCTTAATAGACTAGATTCTGCTGAAAAAGTTACGAAATTGATAGAAATTCTCTCAACTTCGTTGTTTCCGGCAAGAAAAAGACCTTCTGTAGAGACAATTCAATAAGACTTGTCCGTACAAAAGGCCTTTTTGTTCACTATTCGTCGGCGCTGCACGCCTGATTATTGAGTTATAAACCCGCCTGCTCCCTAAGGAGCGCCGCTTTGTCGATGCGTTCCCAAGGCAAATCCAAATCCGTACGTCCAAAATGTCCATATGCAGCCGTCTGCTTATAAATCGGTCTGCGCAGATCCAGCATGGAAATAATTCCAGCAGGACGCAGGTCAAAGTTATCACGCACCAATTTCACGAGCTGATCTTCACCGATTTTGCCAGTGCCGTATGTATCGACATTGATGGAGACAGGATTGGCTACGCCAATCGCATACGCCAGTTGAATTTCGCATTTGCCGGCCAGACCGGCAGCTACAAGATTTTTGGCAACATAACGCGCGGCATAGGCAGCGGAGCGGTCTACTTTCGTCGGATCTTTACCGGAAAAAGCACCGCCGCCGTGACGGGCATATCCGCCATACGTATCCACAATAATTTTCCGTCCGGTCAACCCTGCATCCCCTTGCGGGCCGCCGATGACAAACCGTCCGGTAGGATTGATAAAATACTTGGTCTCGCTATCCAGCAGCCCTTCAGGCACTACCGGCAAAATCACATGCTTCTTGATATCCGCCTGGATCTGTTCCAGCGTAATTTCCTCGGCATGCTGTGTGGATACGACGATCGTGTCCACCCGTACAGGCTTTTCATCCTGATATTCGATCGTAACCTGGGTTTTGCCATCCGGTCTCAAATAAGCCAGGGTACCGTTTTTGCGCACTTCAGCCAAGCGGCGGGCAATACGGTGCGACAAAGCAATGGGCAGCGGCATCAGTTCAGGCGTCTCATTGGTTGCAAAGCCGAACATTAATCCCTGATCTCCCGCGCCAATATTTGCGGTTTCTTCAGCAACCTGAGCAGGATCACGATCTTCAAGAGCTGCATTAACGCCTTGAGCAATATCTGCGGATTGTTCGTTTAACGAGGTCAGTACGGCACAAGTATTGAAATCGAAGCCATATTTGGCTCGTACATATCCGATGTCTTTAACCGTACTGCGGACAATGGAAGGAATATCCACATACTCGGACTTAGTGCTAATTTCTCCAATTACGAGGACAAGGCCGGTAGCTACCGATACCTCGCAAGCTACGCGCGCATAGGGATCGTTGGCGAGGAACGCATCCAGAACCGCATCCGAGATCTGATCACAAATCTTGTCCGGATGCCCCTCCGTTACCGATTCTGAAGTAAACAAATGACGTCCTTTAACAGGCATGAATTCAACCTCCTATTTAATAGGTAGAAACTGCTTGGTCATTCCTCATTTTTATCCTTCTTGAGTAATAATTCATATAAGTTCAAGGTTTAACCCTGCAAAAAAATCAACCTTTTCCACACGGAAAAGGTCGGTTTTCCTCAAATGTCATATTAACTTATTTACGGGTGAGTGTCAAACAATGCCCGACCATCTGCGCCAGATCTATATTATGAGAAAAGGGCTTGCTCGGCCTGTATAACAAGCCGCTTCGTAATTTCACCGCCAACAGAACCGTTATCCCGAGAAGTGAGATGTCCGAGATATGGATTCCGTGAGGCAAAAGGAACTCCTTCCAGAGCACCCAACTCGGAAGCGAATTCCGTATCCCCTCCTGCTCCGTACACGGGACCGTAAAGACCAAATTCGGCTGCAATCTCGAACTTCATCTGCTTCAGCATTTCCCGGCTTTCCGGAACAACTGTGCGATTGCTGCGTGCCATAAACTGCACCTCCTGTATTTTGTATAAGGTTACAGAAGTATTGTGCGCAGCCCGTCTTACTTGCAGCCGCAGTAATGTTTGTTGGTTCTGGCAAAGGGGACCTTACTTTCAAGTGTATCCCACATAGGAATACTGTGCTGGAGTTTATAAAGAGCAGATGTACATGTATAAAAGGTAACCAAAAAGCCAATCCTTAAATTAACTTTTCTCAAGGAAGTGAAGGGATTACTGTAACGTGTAGCCTCCTCGAACCATTACAACAAGACCGAGGGTCTGCCCCGATTGCACCGTAATTCCCCGTACCCCTCTAGGAAAAGACAATAAGTGATTTGATGGCGCTGGCTGGCCGTTGGCCAGATCTTGTCCGGCGGTTAGATCAGCTACACCGTTCGAATCCTGAGAATAGATGACCGCCTTGCCTGCCCTGACAATAAACTCGGCTCCGGGTGCAGCTATTAAGGTCTGTCCCGGTTTGACATCGACTATGACACTCTGGTTGCCGCTGTCTCCTGTCCCTATTGCCGGAGAGGCTGTGGCTGTCACAGCGGGCTTAGCGGTGGCTGGCGAGGGCGTGGTAGTTGGCAGTTTGGTTACAACCGGTGACGGAATGGTACCGCCTTGCAGCGCCTTTTGAATCTGCTGATCGACGTAACTCTTGGTAACCACAGGATCATCTGCGGTTCCAGGTTGATTCCCGACATCTGCACCTTGTGCCGTATTGCTGACAATCGAGCCCGCCCAGACACCACCTGCCAGCAATACAGCAGCAAAGGTTATTTTCCATAACGGCTTCATGGAATTCCTCCTTCTAATGCAGGTATAAAAAAAGAATAGCCTCCGAAGAGGCTATTCTTGCTTCGGTGAGGAAGCTTATTTTGCAGTTACTACAGTTCCGGTAACAACAGCGTTACCTTCGATGTCCTTAATGGAGTTAGTGAATTTGTCTTTAGGATCAGTAGCATCTACATTCGCTTTCACTTCTACAGTAATGCTATTAACATCATTGGCATTAAGGTCCCGAGCAGTATTATCAGTTGCGCTCTTCGCAAAAGTGAAGTAGAACTTGCCTTTATCAGTACCGCTAGCTACTGCTTTAACATTTGCTTGAATTGGAGTAGTTACAGTGTCATTGATCTTGAAGATCAAGTCATCAGCATTAAAATCTTGCACATCCTCAGAGAAGGACACAACCAGTACAGTTTTATCACCAGAAGATACGGCTGCAGAGCTAAGAGTTGGGCTCACTCTATCTCTCAGGTAAACTGGAGTAGATACTGCAATTACACCATTGCCCGCTGTATCAGCGATACCATTGATAATGAAGTTGTACTCTTTCGATTCACTAATTGCAGATTTAGGAATGTGTACAGTAGCTGTTGTACCCTTACCACCTGCAGTAGTGCCCGAACTCAAAGTTACATAAGAGCCGGAAGGCAGTGCTTTGCTGTCCAAAGTATAGCTGTTGATATCAAGGATCGTAGCAATATTCAATCCGCTATTATCATTCACATTAAATGTAACATCGATATCAGCGGCAACAGTGCTTGTGCGAGCTGGCGAATAAGTTACGCCAGATACAGTAGGTCTGGTCGAATCAGAAGTATCTGTGGAACCGAACGTTACAGGAACTACTGTCGAAGCCAGGCTGTTCTTCGCGAAAGAATCATCCGTTACGAAGCCAGAATCAAAGCGAAGTGTATTGGCTCCGCTAAGGTCAGATACACCAGAGAACGTAATGCTCTTCTTGTCGCTGGAAAGAGTAGCATTAGCCGATTGCAGTGTTTTGCTAACAACACCCGTAGTGCTACTGATTACTGTAAGGTTCTTCCCTGGAGCGACGATTACTTCTTCGGAGAATTTCACTGTCAATGTCGATCTGTTGCTGTTGTAAGTCGCACTTACAACTGTAGGAGCAGTGCTGTCTTTAGTGAACGTAATCGGTTGTGATACAGTAGATCCCAGAGTGTTACCAAGCGTATCCTTCACGCCAGTTCCGAAAAGAATGGAACCAGTGAAAGTACCCGTGTTTGGCAACGAGCTCAGCGGAGATCTCAGCTTGAAGGATGTGCCGTCGTCAGTTGTGATAACGGTGAATACACCTTTGCTTTCACCGTTAGAATCCAACAGGCGGACACTACCCACCAGGGATTCGCGAGTCACTTTTTTATTAAACGTTACTGTTACATAACGATCTCCGACAGGAGTTACACTTTGAACTACTGGTGCAGCTACATCGGAAGTAACCGTTACAGTTGTTTTAATCGGGTTAGGAGTAGCAACATTTCCCGCATAGTCAGTTACGTTCAGCAGCGAGACATCATAAGTAGATCCACTCTTCAGCGTACCAGTCGTCAGAATGTAGGAATTATAAGTATCTTTAGTAACCGTTGCAGCAGAACCGTTAACATAAGCGATGATACCCGATGGTTTAACCGGTTCGCTGAATGTTACATACACTTTATCTGTTGTCGATTTAGCTGCAGAAGTTACACTTGCCAATGTAGGCGCAGTAGTGTCAGCAACAGGCAAGATAGTAGTGTAAGCAGGAACCTTTTCACCGGCAGTTGTCTTCACGTCGTCGCTTACAACTACAGTGTACTGACCTTTCAGATATTGAAGTTCAGGGAATGTAATTGTAGCTTGAGTTCCGTCTGCGCTCAATACCACGTCTGCGCCGTCAGGAGTTACTGCTGGAGCGTTGCTCAGAGCAGTTACGTCAACGATATCGTTGATTAAAGTTCCGTCAACAGCCAGAGTGTCCACATCAATGGCACGGTTAAATTTAATAACTAGTTGCTTAGCATTCGGAGCCGTTACGGAAACGACGGCCGGAGCTGCCAGCGTTACAGAAGTTGTGTAGGAGTTGCCATTATAAGTGAAGGTAATGGAAGTGGCCACACCTTGAACCAATGCCGTAGTCAGTTCGACAGTTGTCGATTTACCGTCAGCAAAAGTTACGTATACATGAGTAGGATCCGTTGCCGTTGCAGAAGTAACAGCCGGAGCAGTAGTTGCAGTAGCGACAGCATAAGCAGTCTCTACAACCAGGGAACGAGTAGCTTTAGCTTTGAAGTTTTGGGTTGCGGCGATGTAGCCTTTATCGATTACAGCTTGAGCGTAACCTTTAGCCCATGCGGATGCGTTGTTGTTGGTAGTAGCAGGGGCTTCCAGTTTCAGAGCGCGGAACAATACTGTTGCCACTTCTTCAACCGTTACTTTACCATTGTAATCGAAGATACCTTTTACAGTATCTTTACCTTGCATCAGGTTAGCTGCAGTAACAGCTTCGATGTAAGGAACTGCCCAGTTCTTAGCGTTGTATCCTTTGTCTTTGTAAGACAGTTTGTTGGAAACTTCGCTCAGGTTGAACAGCTTAGTAACGATCTTAGCGAACTCAGCGCGAGTCAGATCTCTTTCCAGATGAGCTTGGCCATCAGGGTATCCGTTCAGGATGCCTTTAGCTGCCAGAGCATCGAATTTAGATTGCGGGGTTGTTGCTGTTTCACCAAATGCTACAGAGGCAAACATCGAGAATGCCATTGCTGTAGACAGTGCTACGGATAAAATTTTCTTCATAACCTTTTTTTCTCCTCCTTGAACATTCATGAACTGAGATTCTTGTTTAGTTGGGTAGCTCATGTCACTCATTAGCCGATGCACCCCCTTTCCCGAGTTGAGCAAGTTAAGTATAAATAATGTCTGTGACGGGTATCACAGAAACTGGTAAACCAATTCAAGACACAACAAGACTAGATTCCTAATTCCACCTTAGTATTATACAATGTGCCTAAAGTCACGTAAAGCTAATTTTTCCAGTTGGTCTAAGTAGCTTTACAGCCATCCAAATATCCGCTGTTGTAATGGCTCTACATCTTTAACGCGTGAGTTTCGTAAAAGTTGCGGTTCATACAAAAAATAATTCAGAAAATTTAATTCCCGCGCCATGCCAATAGATGAACCAACTGTATGTAATTAAAACGATTGTTAATATTGGTTAAACTACAGGTAATCATTATATCACGGGTTTCTTTTTGGTGGTCATTAAGAAATGCTAATTTCTTTAAATGCTATGTAAGCTCAATCCGCTTCAAGCTTCTAGATTTTATTAAATAAAAAAGAGTGCCGAAACCGGCACCCTAGTCATCACCAAAGTTATCTGATCTTCATGGAAAGCTGGATAAGCTCCTGCCGCTTCTCCGGGCTGGAATTCACGTTATTATACAAGGCGTCAATCGCATCGCGATTCTCCCGATAAGACTTCTCATGTTTAATTGTAGAATGGGACCAGTCGATCAGCGCATTTTCCGCAACAACAAGGTCATTGTATGCATCATGGAATCCGGTCGCTTGAACCAGCTCCTCCATGACCTCCTGAGTGATTTCCTGCAAAGCGCGTTTCGCCGCGATCTCCTTTTCCATTACTTTTGCTGTATTCTCAAACTTGTTCTTAGCTTTCATGTAATCGAGCTGAGCTTTTGATAAAATCGGTTTCATCTAGCGTTCTCCTTCTTGCTTGAGTGTGTTCTTGCATCTTCTTACGTCATTGTATCGTAAAGTACGCCATATTTCAAAGAATTGTAATTGGAAACTGCATAACAGAAGCCCCCTCCCCAAATCGGGGAACAGGGGCTTCCTTCACTTCGAACGCAGCAGGATAGTCGCAGCTTATAATTTTTTCATTTTAACCATCATGCGTTGTGCCATTACCGCTGCGTCAGCTCTAGTGAAATTCGCCTGCGGATCAAAGCGGTAAGTCGCCTTCTTCTGACCGGCTACCAATTTATTAGCAATACCAGAAATAATGCCCGCCTTGTTCACCGCCAAAATGGATGGAATGGAATAAGAAGATTGAATAGAACCCGTATCCGTGAACAGCTTCTGTAAGGCTGCTCGATCCTTATCTATGGTACCCAGCTTGAGATTCATGACTCTTGCGATCATTACTGACGCATCCTCCCGGGATAGCGTAGAATTAGGCGAAAACAGTCTCGGTGCGGTGCCCTTGATAATTCCTTTGCGGACAGCTGTTTCAATATAGCGGTAATCCCAATGATAGTCGCTGTATTTGATTACATCAGAGAAAGTTAATTTGTCGGGCTCGTAATCCAACTGAATGCCCATTATTTTGACCAGCATCGTCGCAAATTCTCCACGGGTGATATTTTCATAAACACCGAACTCATTGGAATCTTTGGCATTCATGATCCCTTTAGCCATCATGGTCTCAAGTTCAGTACGCGCGTACGGATGCGAGACAATATCATCGTAACTGTAGCGGAGACTCAAGACTGCATAGTAGCCAAAACCATCAAATGTCGCAGTAATGGTCTTGCCGCTCGTATTAATCTTTCCGCCCATGTTATACCAAGTGCCGTCAACGTTCTTCCAGACGGAAACATTAGACGTAGCAGCGTTGGCCAAATTTGAATCGTATTTCAGCGTAATGGTTCCCTGCTGAGTCGGCTCAAGCCATTTCCCCATGTGACCAAGGTAGAACTCATTACCGGTCTTGTACGGATGCGAGGAAACGACGGTATCATAGTCATTAACAGAAGTATTGTTCACAAAATAGCCCGGATCAATCCAATATAGATTGGATGCATAACCATAATGAAGCTTGGGAGTCAAATAAGTGGTCGCCAACGAGTTGGCGCTGACTTCTTTCAGCTTGCCATCCAGAGCATTCCCGCTGCTATCAGTTTCTCCAACAGGGTTATACTGCTTGACGGTTCGTCCATCCTGCTTATCAGCAATACCCAGTAAAATATATTGTTGATTAAAGAGATTGATTTGACGGGTATTGGTTGTCCCCGGTGCTGGTGTCGCATCCCTTAGCAGCGTACCTTTCGGTAAATTGAGCGTTACAGCATTCTGGAATGCACTCAGTTTGCCCGATGTATTCAGTGTTGTCTTGAGCTGCGCTCCTTGAAGAACTTCATCTGAATAAGTAACACTAAACGAGCCGTTCGTTTTTTGATTGCCTGTAGTAACTGTAAACTTGATAGTATTTAATCCCTTCTTCAAGCCCCTTAATTCTGTTCGGAAAATATCATGCTCTCCTTTGACCAATGCCGTCTTGCCAATTACAATGCTGTCTGCACCTTCGGCTTGAATGCTGACATCAAGGAAATTCTGCTTAATCACACTTTCATTCGGTAGCTTGGGCGACAAAATGGTATATGGCGGTACTTCACGCGTAAGTTGCAGCGTCTGAGATACCGTTGAAGTCTGCAGACGCGCGGTTACTGTAATGGTCCGCAGACCGGTTGTCGGAAGACTCTGACCCCGCAGTGTAAATGTTCCATTCGCACCTGCAGGTACTGACAAGTTTACGGTTGAAGGCGCATAAGTCCAGGTTGAACCACTCCAATTCGCAACAACTTTCTGCGCCCCGTCTACCATAATGACGATCTGCTCGGCATTATTAGCCACAAACTGAATATCAGCGCTCGTCTGATTGGTCGTGTATTGCAGATTGGCCGTCTTTATAAACAACTGATCCGGATCGGTCGTCTCGTTAAGCGGAAGCGGAACAAGCCCTGCCAGAGACGGCAAATTATCCGGGAACAGATACACGGTTACGCTTGTGGATACCGGCACCCCGTTAGCCATACCGGTGATAGTGATTTTGTTAGGCCCGGAAACGAGTTGGTTGCCAGAGGTACCAAAGCTAAATTGGTTAGTAGAAACGTTCATTGGCAGTGTGCTGGTTGACCCGTTAATCGTAATTTTGGCTGATCCCAAATCCCCTGTAGGAAAATTGACCAGTTGTCCTGTTACGGCTGTGAAGTCATTAGCGTTCTTGAACACCTGATTATTATACAGATTTGTTAACTCAATGTATGGGGCGGATATATAATTAACCGTATAAATTTTAGAATCGACGATATTACCGCTGCCGTCCTTCAAATCAATGTGAAGCGTCTGTTCTCCCGTAGGCAAGCCGGTAATTTGGAATACTCTGTAGCCACCAGAAGTATAAGGAGTCACACTGAACGCGGAGCCGGTAACTTGGCTTCCATTCTGATAAGTCGTAAGTGTCAGGTTATTTACTGTAGACGAGTTGGTATCACTGGTCTTAACAAGCAGCCACAGCGGAAGCTGAAACAGACTGGAATTATCACTAAACGCTCCGGAAGACATATAGGTAACGGTGGTTCCACTTACACTAGGACTGTAAATTTGCTGTACATCCGTAATATATGCTGTTGCGGAGTTTCGGAAATCAAACTTGACCGGTGTAATGCTTTTGCCGTCATAGCTCCCGTTAAAAACAATGGTATATGCGCCATTAGCTGAAAGAGCCGGGACAGCCGCATCAGAGGTATAATTAAAGGTAATAAAACTTCCTGATGTCGATGGTGTCGATGATACAGTCGCGGTTCCCGTGAACACATCACTGCTGTTGGTTGTATTACGAACGGTAAAAGTCAGTGCCGAAAGATTCGGAACACTAGAGGTGTCAGGCACTTTAAACGTGATGGAGCCGCTAAGAATTCCGCTTGCCGATGTTACCACATTACCGGTATCCACCGCCGTAGTACCAATTTTCGTATTATGAGGCGTACCTGATCCAACCGGAGCATAGATAACTTCGCGTGAAACGGAATAGGTGCGTGTGCCGCCATCTGTCATAGCCACAAAGGTCAGCTTGTTATATCCCACCGAGAGCGGATAATCGGCAATAACAAAAGTAGTGCTGCCGCCGTTATACATTTTGGAGGAGTTAATCATGACCTCGGAAGCGTTCGGCGCTTCAAGTGTCAGTGTCAACCCTGGAGTGTTGACCAGTGTAGGAGTGCCCTCGCTTAGCTGCTTGCCGTCCGGCAGTGCAATATTGTAAATCGCGGGTACGTTGGAGAAATTGACATAGGCCTCGCCGCTGGCAAGACTGCCGTCCGATGTTACACCGTAAACGGTAATACGGTTAAGTCCTTGGCTTAGCTTGACGTTCGGAAACGTAAAGAATTTCTCATTTGTGATATTCGGTTTCACATCTGCGCCGCTTGCGCCGGGAACTTCCGTTCCATTCACAAGACTGTCTACCTTATAATAGATACTGTCTGGGGATACGCCGTTGAATGTACCCTCAACATCAACCGTACTTGTGTTCACACTGGTTGGAGAGCTTTGGCTCGTACTGAATTTGGTAAAAGTAAAATATTGCCCTGTCGCTGCATACGCCGCTCCTGTTGCCGAAAGAGTCGACAGCAAGATTACAGCAGCCAAGATGAAACTGCCTATCGACCTGATTCTGTTTTTCACGTAAGAAACCTCCCACTGCAATTTTGATTTTCATCTCAGGAAGTAACACTTCCGCCAGATAACCCATCCTCTTTCTTTTTTATCGGCGATTCTCAACCTAATAATTAGCAAAAATAAAAAAACCTCATTCCAATGAATGAGGTTCATCATTATATTAAGATCAAAGGCTACACCGAGCTCCAAAAAGTCAGGATTTCGATCCCTTCTCCGCGCTCACTTTCATGAACACCCGGGAAAGGAAATTCAGCAGCGGTTTTTTCGTTTGCCCAACCAAGCCGATAACCTCGGCGCCAATCTGCAGAACGAAAAGCATGATACAAATGACTACGAAAGTAACCCAGTTCGCTTCATATAGAGCGGATGAGGATTGAATGACGGCCAAAATACCGAAAAAGGCAGCAATTCCGTAAATAATAAGCACCGTCTGCCGATGGCTGAATCCAAGCTCCCGGAGACAATGATGGAGATGACCTTTGTCGGGAGCAAAAATCGGTTTCTTCTGCAGTTTGCGACGCACAATTGCGAAAAATGTATCCGAAAGCGGCACACCGATAATAAGCAGCGGAGTAATAAAGGAAACGACCGCAATCTGCTTAAACCCAAGCATCGCCAGCATCGCCAGACAGAATCCGAGGAACAACGAGCCCGCGTCGCCCATAAAGATTTTGGCCGGATGGAAGTTGAAAAAGAGAAATCCCACAATGCTGCCGAGAAGCAGCAAGCAGAGCATAGCAACCATTACATTTCCCATCAAAAAGGCCATCGTTGCAATAGTGGCTATAGCAATACCCGAAACGCCAGCGGCAAGCCCGTCCAATCCGTCGATCAAATTAACAGCGTTCGTTACGCCAACAATCCAGAAAATCGTAAGCGGAACGGCGACCCAGCTTTCCAGCGAAGAATAAGTATCGTTAAAAGGAATATTAACAAAGTCCACGGTAATATGAAAGCCGAATACAACGATGCAGGCTGCGGCAATTTGACCGAGCAGCTTTACTTTAGCCGATAGCTCAAATTTGTCGTCAAGGCTACCGAGAAGAACAATAAGTCCGCCGCCGCTAAGCAGCGCCTTAATGAAATTAACATCCCGAGTGGAAAAATCGTAAGGAACAAACGGCGATATGGCAAGCAGTCCTAACACAAACGCCAGAAAAATGCCCAAACCACCAAGGCGCGGCATGATTCTCGTATGCACTTTACGGGCATTCGGTACGTCCGTGGCGCCAATGGCAAGAGCGAATTTCTTGACAAGCGGCGTCAAGCATAGTGCCAGTCCCATGCAAACGATAAATCCGGCGATGTATATGATTAACATTGGTTCAGTCAACCCCCATTTCTCTACCGCATTGAATTATACTCTGTTCCAAAAACAAATTCCAATTCCGTTTTCAGGCGATTTTCGATATATATTCGGCGAAAAACCGCGTTTTATCTATTATTTGTTACTCTATCTTTTTCCCGCATTACTTTTACTGCGAATTTCGGGAGCGCAAGCATTCTTTTGTATCTCGTCGGCTCTTTAAGGAGACGATAAAACCACTCCAAACGAAGTTTTTGAAATGTTAGTGGCGCACGCTTCGCTCTGCCGGAAATAACGTCAAAGCTTCCCCCGACCCCCATCATGACCGGAATGGCCAAACGTGATTTGTGCTTCGCAATCCAAGGCTCCTGAGTATCCGCACCGCGGGCGACAAATAAAAGATCGGGCTCTGTTTCCAAAATCCCGGTGATGACCTCTTCATCCTCCGCCGGACCGAAAAATCCGTCACGAAATCCGGCGATGATTATTCCCGGATATTGCCTTTGCAGCCGGCTGGCCGTTTCCTGAATTACTTCTGGGGTTGAACCAAGCAGGTACACTCTCCAGTGATAGCTTTCTCCAACTCTCATCAATTCATGTAACAAATCGAACCCGGCCACCCGCTCTTTGACGGGATTTCCGCCGCGTTCGGCCGCCCAGACCACTCCTGTCCCGTCCGGAACAACCAGCTCAGCGGAGGTCATAATATCCATATAGGCCGGATTTTCCAAAGCGGTCATGACCATGATCGGATTTGCTGTTATGACCTGATGCGGCGTCCTGGAACGAATGGCTTCAATTAAATAGGAGACCGTTTCCTTCATATCCATTTTGGACACCGGTATACCGAAAATGGTTACCGTAGGCAAAGCGCCTGCGTCTTTCACTCTAGATCACCCTTTATGCCGTAAATATTCAACAATTTGCCGAGCGGGAGCTTCCGCTTCGAAGATTAATGAGTCAATCAGCGATTCCTTTTCCCGCCGCCAGACCTCCCCATCCTTTAAGAGCCGGATGATTTCCTTTCCAAGTGCTGCACTGTCCAAGGAAGCCGTTGTGCCGACGGGGAGGCAGTTGATGCGGCCTAAAAAGTGGTCAATCTTAGGATCATACGATATCCCGATTAGCGGCACGCGGCGTCCTGCGGCGTAAATAAGACTGTGCAGCCGCATTCCAAGCAGTACGCCGCATGTTCCAACTTCCCTCAGCATCTTCTGCGGATGGTCGGCGTCTTCGCAAAGGCTAACGACACTTCCGGAAGCAGCAATGTCGCCCCCGAGCTTGTCCATACAATACTGAGACGCTTCAGTGTCGGAGGGAAGATGGAACGGCAGAAACCTCAGATGGACCGGAAAGGTGCGGCAAACCTGCCGCAAGCCCTCTACGATGGCATCCAGCTCCCGACGGTCCTGCTCCCAATAGCGAACGGAAATTCCGACGACCGGAAGATCCGGGCTTACAGAGGCTGAATTAGTGACAGATACGGGTTCAGCTCCATGCGTCTCAGCAGGTTGTCCCACTAAATGGCTGCCGGCAGCCATTTCCTCGGGCAAGGTCAGGCCCATCACAGGATCGGGAACGACATGCACATCAGACTGGCGAAGCCCCATAGTCATAAGCAGCTGTCTGGATTGTTCGTCACGTACGGATACGTAGGCGCATTTACGGAATACCGATTTGATCATAGGATGGAACCATTTTCGCTGCACTGGTCCGATTCCTTGCGCATATATGAAAGTCGGCTTGCCCATCCATTGGGCAAGCTTGATAACGCCGAGATAATACGGAATGGATTTGCCGCTGGTTACATCCTGCAGCAGGCTCCCTCCGCCGCTGATTAGCCCCGCGCTCTCTCCGATGGCCTGGCGGACATCGGCCAGCTTCATACGGTGCACGGCTTCGACACCGTAGGTGGCGGAGGTCCATTCCGGATCGATGGACAACACTACCGGTTCGATGGAAATGCCCAAAAGCTCGGATTGGCGCTTTAGAGCATTAAGAATGGATTGAAGCACCGCTTCATCACCGCTGTTACGGAAGCCGTAGTAACCGGATAACACTATTTTTTGAGCAGGGGCGACCATCGTTTCCAACATCCTTCCGCAATTTGCCACACGATTACCGCAATCACACCCAGAATGAGCCCCAGCCCAAGCCCCAGCAGACCACGGACAAGCGAAATGAGAACAGGCGAGTGAATATGGGCGAACGTATCCACCATTGATAATTGGCCGATAACGGCGACAATCATGAGATAGGCGGCGTTCCGGTATTTAAGAGCGAGGAAGGCGCCAAGAATAAACAATGGATGAGCGAGCATAAATTCCTTGCTGCGCGGACGAACGCCGAAGGTACCTTCCATAAAGTTACGGAATGCCAGTTCATATGAGCTTGCGGTGCCGCTGTTGCCGGTGCGGCTTAAATAGTACAGCCCGACCACGCCAAGCACCGCAGCCGCAATAACCATCGCCAGCGTGACTGGTGTTCTTAGAAGTTTACCCGTTTTATTAAGTGCAAAATCACCACGGTATAGGAGCACATAAACGGCCACCAGCCCGATCGGGGCAATATGCAGCAGACTGACGCCGCGGAACTGGTTCAGTACAAGACTGTAAGTAATATTATTCAGCAGCGCGATCACGAATGGCACCGCGCAGAGCGAGATGACAGACGTCCTTACGTACAAAGCAAGACTTTGGATCAGGCGGCGCTGCGGGTTCATAGATGAGGTGGCGGAACCTGAAAAGCCTCCCGAAGCGGCAGCTTTGTCTTTTCCGGCGGTCGTCAGCTGCGGACCCCACTTATTAATTTTACGGACCGCGAGAACCGTAGCAACTGTAGGTGCGCTGATGGCTACCGCTAACGCGAGCGCCTGCTCAAACAGCGTAGGTTTCACCAGCAGCAGTCCCGCGCTTCCGACCAGACCAAGCACCCATGCGAGCAGCGTCAGCCATGGAATGAAGTAGGAAATCGTCAGCGCAACCATTGCCACGGCTCCAATAACGGCGACCAGCTTGAAATAACGCTGGAATGGCGAATCAACGACATCAAAAGCGGTAGCCTGACCTAACGTAAAACCGTTCTCCTTGATCTTCTCTACTGCTCCGCCCGGCTCGCTCAAGCTGGTAATCAAATTCTCCAAAGAATCATCGATCTGCGCCTTGTCAGTGTTTCTCGTCGGTGCGGTATTCAGGTAAAGCATACGAATTTTGCGGTCCTTTGTGGCAAGCGCGAAGCGGTCGATAATAACATCCGGCTTCAGCGTTGAGTCCTTCTCGCTCAGCGAATACAGCCGGACTACATTGTAATCAAGCATATAGGCGAGCTTGTTGAACCCTTTTTGCTGCTGTTTGAGATTCTCAATGGTCGCTATGCCAATACCATGCTGTTTCAGCAGCTCGGCGAAGGAATTAAGGCTATTTTTATCCTCGTTATCGTTGAATCCTTTGACCGAATCGCCTTCAAACAGGATGCGCTTAACATTAAGACTATCAAAACGTTCGACTAACTGCTTCATCGCTTCTTCATTATAAGGAAGTGAATCCACAAGACGGGGGACAATTTGAAAACCCTTGTTATGCAAATTGGTAAGTGCTGCCTCGTCCGGTGCCATTGGCTTCAGCAGCGCATCCTCCAGCGGAGTCTTAATGATCAAACCTTGCTGTCCGCGAAAGCTCCAGTCCTCCGTCGAAATTCCAAGGCTGCCAAACGTACTCTGGATTGTGGGCTTAAGCGCGTCACTATTAGCTTTGCTGGCAAAAAGCACATACGTATAATTTTCGTTCTCCGGTATAACGCTGTCCGTTAAGTTGGCGATATCCTGCGCGCCCCAGAACATAACGCGGCGGGCTTTGCGGTAATCCTCGAGCGTACTTTCATATACAGCTATACTCTGTACGCCGGCTTCTTTAAGCCGATCCAATTGCTGGGATATATAGTCCTGCGGATTGGCCCGGTAGCTCGCGGCATCCACAAGATCCCGGTAGTCGAACACAATCTCCACCGTCTTGGATGATTTCTCTGTCTGCAGACGATCGTAGACGACCGGTAAAGACGCAATCAGACCAATCACCACGATAATCCATAGCCACTTTCGGGAATTTAAGTTCCAATGCTGCCATTTTTGCTGCACCAAAAGCTCCTCCTCTTTACATAACGAATCTCCATTACAAAAGACAACCCCACAAAGTGAGGACTTGGCTTCGAAGCCTGCTCAGGTACTTTGCGGGGTCCCCGAAAAAAGAAACGGCTTCGCCCTCCATATGGAAAGGCGGCACCCGTTTCCCGTAAAAGAGATTCAAATCATCCTGTTACTTGCTGCCGCTGTCGACTCTCCCCATAACTTCCCGGGTTAGTGCGGCAACCTTGGACTTGGCATCTTCAAGCGACTCACCGCGTACGGCAAAATACACTTTGATCTTAGGCTCAGTACCCGAAGGACGCAGGCAGAACCAGGAACCGTCAGCGAGCAGATACTTCAGCACATTCTCCTTCGGAAGCCCAGCCAAACCAAGAGAGTAATCCTGCACCTCGCTTACGGTAATGCCCGCGATTTCCTGCGGCGGATTTTGCCGCCAATCACTCATGATGCCCTGGATTTGGGCAACCCCGTCTTTGCCTTTGAGTGTGCGGGATTCCAAGCTTTCGAGGAAATAGCCGAACTGCTTATACAGCTCTTGAAGCACCTCGTAGAGGGTCTTTCCTTGAGCTTTATAATAGGCGCCCGCTTCGGCGATCAGCATCGAAGCCAGAACAGCATCCTTGTCACGGGCATAGTTGCCGGCAAGATAGCCATAGCTTTCCTCATAGCCAAACAGATATGTGTAATCGCCTGAGGCTTCGAACTGGGTCATTTTTTCACCGATATATTTGAAGCCCGTCAGCGTGTTAAGCACGGTCGCTCCGTAGTGGCTGGCAACCGCTGCGCCCATCTCACTGGTCACGATCGTCTTGACTACGGCGCCATTGCTTGGCAGCTTACCCAGTTCCTGAAGCCGGCTCAAATAGTAGTGGATCATCAATGCGCCGGACTGGTTCCCCGACAGCACGACGAATTTGCCCTCATGGTCTCGTACGACGGCGCCCATCCGGTCCGCGTCCGGATCTGTACCGATGAGCAGATCAGCACCTAATTCCTCGCCAAGCTTTATAGCCAGCGTAAAGGCTTCCCGCTCCTCCGGATTCGGCGATTTCACCGTGGAGAATTCGGAATCCGGCTGTTCCTGCTCCGGCACGACAAGCACATCGGTGAACCCGATCTTTTTCAATACGCTGCGCACCGGCAGATTGCCTGTTCCATGCAGCGGCGTATAAACGATTTTGAATTTGCTTCCAAGGCCCCCGGCGATTTCCGACCGGCCGACACTGACTGCTGCCACCGTATCGGTATAGGCCTCGTCTTCCTTCTCGCCCAGCCAATGCAGGAGCCCGGCAGCTTCCGCTTCTTCTTTAACGGCGCGCTTGACCGCGCTGAAGGAATCTACTTTGAATATGTAGTTGATCACCTTCTCAGCTTCATCCGGTACAAGCTGACCGCCTTGAGCATTGTATACTTTGTACCCGTTATATTCCGGAGGATTATGACTCGCCGTAATGACGACACCGCCTGTTGCTCCCAAATGGCGAACACTGAAAGACAGCTGCGGCGTAGAGCGAAGGGATGGATATAAATAGGCTTCAATTCCGTTGCCGGCCAGAACCAGCGCCGTTTCCAGTGCAAACTCCGGGGAGAATCGGCGGGAATCATGAGCAATAACGACAGATGGCCGACCTTCGCCCTTATGCTGGTCCAAAATAAAATTAGCAAAACCCTGGGTCGCTCTTGCAATAGTGTACCGGTTCATCCGGTTACTGCCTGCGCCGATTACGCCGCGCAAACCGCCTGTCCCAAATTCCAAATCCCGGTAGAAGCGTTCTTCAAGCTCCTGCGGATCATTGCTCAGTCCGCGAAGCTCCTGCTTGGTGGTTTCGTCTACGGATGGGTCTTGCAGCCAGCGTTCCAGGGTTTCTGCAGCTTTTGGACTCAATTGGGTCATAGAAAATCTCTCCTTCTCAGGTATGATTTAATTAAGCGCAAACATTATTTCGCCTTCGGCCACAACCTTGTCTTCCACTTTAGCAACAGCTTTTCCTTTGCCAATGCTCCCTTTAAGCCGCGTAATCTCCACTTCCAGCTTAAGGGTGTCTCCCGGCACAACCTGCCCGCGGAAACGGAACCCGTCCAACCCCGCCAAAAAGCCGATCTTGCCGCGGTTGGCTTCCACTCCTAAAATCGCTACTGCTCCAACCTGCGCGAGAGCCTCGGTAATCAGTACACCGGGCATAACGGGGTAGCCTGGAAAGTGCCCTGTAAAAAAGGGCTCGTTCACCGTGACATTTTTAATGCCTACCGCCCGTTTCCCCATTTCGATTTCGATAATCTTGTCCACCAGCAGGAAAGGCGGACGATGGGGGATAATTTCCTGAATTTGATTGACATCCAGCATGCAGCTTGCTCCTTCCCGTTCGAGAGAAAGGCCTCGAAAAAAACAGCCCCTCGATATAAAGGCACTTTATTCTTGCCGGAGTGCATAAATATAGATGCTTTTGGCAAAAACTATACTTATCCTTCACCGGCTGCAGAAGTGGAGGTTGAGATAAGGGGTTCTCCCGCTGTAAAGCGGAGAGGGCCCTTTTTGATCTCGAAAGCCCCCCATCATTATACATATTCCAGTATAAAAAAGAAAACTCCCTCATACAAGGGAGTTTCGCATAGCGGTTCTTGCGCCATTATGGGGCAAAGACCAGATCGTATACATGCTTCCACGTGCTCCAGTGAAACACATCGCTCAGTTCCTTTTTGCCGAGGACAACGTAACCCACTGTCAAGCCGCCGCCAAGGGCAAGCAGCAGCAGCAAAGGAATCAGAATCCACCTAACGACCGTCCATTTCGATCGTTTGCGCTTGATCGGCACATTATCTTCTGTCAGTTGTTCTTGTTTCAAACCATCTTCTTTCTGACGGCTCATCGCTTCACCTACCCGCGCATGTTATTTGCCAGGCCAAGCATTTGATCGCTGGAGGAAAAAGCCCGGGCGACAAGCTGATACGTCCGCTGAATCTGCATCATCTCCGTCATTTCCTTGTTCAGATCAACATTGGACTGCTCAAGCCAGCCGGAGCGCACCGCCAATTCGCGGCGCTCGCCAGCCGTCCGCTGCACGAAGGCCTGTCCGGCCGTCACACCGTCCTTAAGGACAAATCTTCCGCCGTCCACTGCCTGAAGCACCTCGCTGTTCTTCGGTTCAACAAGCATCAGCCGGCCCGCAACTGTCGGCAGATCGTTCTCATTCCTCTTCATTAGGACGGCTCCTGTCTCATCAAAGGCTACGCTCACTCCAGCCGGTACCGTCAGCGGGTTGCCCTGCGCGTTCAGCACCGGATGGTCCTCATTGTCCACCAAAATCATATTACCTTGATTCGCTGTATCAGGTGTGAAATGAAAATCGCCTTGACGCGTATAGGAAGTGACGCCGTTAACCCGTACAGCGAACAACCCGCTGCCCTGCAGCGCCAAATCACTGGCATTGCCGGTCTCCTTAAGCGCTCCCTGTTCCCAACTAGTGGTAACCTGGGGAATCCGCATCCCGAAGCCGATATCAAAGCCCAAAGGCATGCTTCGCCCCTCAAGCTTATACTCCTTCGACTGCTGCTGCACCCGGGTCAGCACATCTTCAAAGGCCCCGTCTTTGCTCTTGTAGCCTGCCGTATTAATATTGGCCATATTATCGGCGATAAGATCAAGGCGCTGCTGGAGACTGGTCATCGAGACGGCCGCGCCGATTGTCGAATTGTTCATCGGTCATCCCTCCTATACTCTGCCGACATCATTTACAGCCTTTTGCAAGCTGCTGTCGTAGAACTGGATCACTTTCTGGTTCGCTTCATACGCCCGGTAAGCCGCGTTCAAATCGACGGTGACCTGCGTTACATCTACATTGGAGCCTTCAATATATCCCTGGCGGACCTGCATATTATCGCCCGCAGCAGCATACCGGATTCCCGCCGCCTGCGCATCTTCTGCGTGAAATACCCCGTTGCCGTCACGCACCAGGTTCTGCGGCTTGGTCACAATGCTGATTCCAAGACGGACGCCGGTTGGAGCGCCGGTTGCATCAAGAAGATTGCCTTCCGCATCAACCTTGAGGTTATCCACCGTACCGTTTAACACTACCGGTCCGCCATCGGCGCCAAGCACCTTATATCCTCCGGAACTCAGCAGTTCACCGGCAGGATTTACAGTAAAGCCGCCGTTACGTGTATAAAGCGTATTTCCATCATTATCCTGAACGGTGAAAAAAGCCTGCGGCTGGTGAATAATCTCACCAGTATCGCTTATATACTTACCCGATGCATCAAAAGGTATATTGGCGCCCGTTGCGGGATCAGCCAGACGCAAGTCGGCCGATAGCGCGAAATCGGTTGTCTTGCCGCTTTCGACCAGATCGCCTTGCACAAATTTGGACATCGACTGCTCGGCGAATACCCCTGTGTTCATTCTGCCAATCGGCTTTACAATCCCGCCCTGCATGGCGGAGATCAGCACATTCGGAAATGAATGGCTGATGCTTTCGACCTGCTTATACCCCGTCGTATTCAGATTGGCGATATTTTGCGTTGCCGTGTCATGTCTGCGCTGCTCCGTGACCATGCCGGCAGCGGCCGTATATAAACCTCTTATCATAAAGGCGTTTCCCCTTCCTAAACCGCAGAAGTCTGAACTCCAACTTACAAACCTTTATTTATATATCGGCTGCTCAGAACTTTTTCTTAACTACCTTGTCCAAATGATCCAGCAAAATGCCCGTTCCTTTCACGACGCAGTGCATCGGGTCTTCCGCCACCCATACGGGCACATGCAGCTCTTCGGAGAGCAGCTCACTTAATCCGCTCAGCAGCGCTCCTCCTCCGGTCAGCACGACGCCGCGGTCAATGATATCAGCCGACAGCTCCGGAGGCGTCCGTTCCATTACCGTCTTCGCCGCAGCCACAATGGACGACACCGGGTCCCAAAGCGCCTCCCGCGCTTCGATCGAGGTGATCGTAAGAGTCTGCGGAAGCCCGCTTACCATATCACGGCCGCGAATATCCATCTCGGCCTGTATGCCGCCAGGACGTACATTCCCGATGGCCAGCTTGATATCTTCAGCCGTCCGTTCACCGATAAGC
>NZ_ASSD01000450.1 GCF_000520715.1 Paenibacillus zanthoxyli JH29 | reverse complement strand
TGCGCCTTCCAGCCGGAGCCCGCCGCCTTCCTGCTGGTCCTTGCTGACATGCAGGCAGTGGATAGCTCCATGATGCCGCGCCAGTTCCCGCTGCTGCTCCGACGAGGTATGAAGCAGGTCGATCATGACCTGCTTCCCCATCCGCCGCGCCGTATCCATGCACAGCGCCACGGTGACCGGCGGTGCCGCGCCCATGACGGTCGCGACATCCGCCCCGGCACCATAGCACAATTCAAATTCGTACTTCGCGTTGTCGAACGTCTTCATGTCCGCAACGATGGTTTTATGCGGAAATTCACGTTTAAGCGCTTCCACGGACGCCATGCCGAATTCCTTGATCAGCGAGGTGCCCACCTCGATCCAGTCGATATAGGGCTCCGTGCGCCGGACCATAGCTGCCGCTTCCTCTATGCTCATCCGGTCGAGCGCCAATTGAATTTTCACCGCGTGGACACCTCCAGCTTCGGCTCAGGCCGCTTCTTAGACGCTTTGCGGGATTTGCCGACCGTCATGGTCAGAATCGCCGACAAGAGCAGCGAACCCGCC
>NZ_ASSD01000449.1 GCF_000520715.1 Paenibacillus zanthoxyli JH29 | reverse complement strand
CTCGGAGCCACAGCGGCGGCCCATCCAATGTCAGCACACCGACGCTTGACGGATTGGCCCGCGACCTGACGGCTTATGCCAAAGACGGACATCTTGACCCGGTTATCGGGCGAAGCAAAGAAATTGAACGCGTCATTCAGGTGCTGAGCCGCCGGACCAAGAACAATCCGGTGCTGATCGGTGAGCCAGGGGTAGGTAAAACGGCAATCGCCGAAGGCTTGGCGCAAAAGATTATCAATAACGAGATTCCCGAAACACTGCGCGACAAGCGTGTAATGACGCTGGATATGGGTTCGGTCGTTGCCGGCACCAAATATCGCGGTGAATTCGAAGATCGTCTCAAAAAGATCATGGATGAAATTCGTCAGGCGGGCAACATTGTACTCTTCATCGATGAGTTGCATACGCTGATCGGTGCAGGCGGGGCTGAGGGCGCCATTGACGCCTCCAACATTCTGAAACCTGCGCTGGCCCGCGGCGAGCTGCAATGCATCGGCGCGACAACGCTGGATGAGTACCGCAAGTACATCGAGAAGGATGCGGCTCTAGAGCGTCGCTTCCAACCGATCACGGTGGATCAGCCTACTCCGGACGAAGCCGTTCAAATCCTTTACGGTCTGCGTGACCGCTATGAAGCGCATCACCGTGTAAAAATTACGGATGAGGCGATCGTTCAAGCTGTGAAGCTGTCCGACCGCTATATCACCGACCGCTTCCTGCCGGACAAGGCGATCGACCTTATTGATGAAGCGGGCTCTAAAGTAAGGCTGAACTCTTACACGATTCCGCCGAATTTGAAAGAGCTGGAAACCCGGCTGGACGATATCCGCAAGGAGAAAGACGCCGCTGTGCAAAGCCAGGAGTTCGAAAAAGCGGCCGCTCTTCGTGATACGGAGCAAAAAATCCGTGAAGAGCTTGATACGACGAAGAATCAATGGAAAGAAAAACAAGGCCGTACCGATTCCGAGGTTACCCCTGAGGATATCGCTCAAGTGGTGGCCAGCTGGACCGGCATTCCGGTTAATAAGCTGAAAGAAGAAGAGACGGAACGCCTGCTTAATATGGAAGCCCTGCTGCATGATCGTGTTATCGGCCAGGATGAAGCCGTCAAAGCGGTCAGCCGGGCCATCCGCCGGGCTCGCGCGGGTCTGAAAGATCCGAAGCGTCCGATGGGCTCTTTTATCTTCCTCGGCCCGACTGGGGTTGGTAAGACGGAACTTGCGCGTGCGCTTGCCGAGGCAATGTTCGGAGACGAGAATGCCGTTATCCGTATCGATATGTCGGAGTACATGGAGAAACACTCCACTTCCCGCCTTGTAGGGGCGCCTCCGGGATATGTAGGCTACGAAGAGGGCGGACAGCTTACCGAGAAAGTACGCCGCAAGCCGTACTCGGTAGTTCTGCTCGATGAAATTGAGAAGGCGCACCCTGAAGTATTCAACATCCTGCTGCAGGTGCTGGAAGACGGCCGCTTGACCGATTCCAAAGGCCGCGTTGTTGATTTCCGCAATACACTGATCATTTTGACCTCGAACGTTGGTGCTCAAGCGATCAAGCGCAACTCCACGCTTGGATTTACGGCGGTGCAGGATGCCGGCGCCGAGTACTCGAGCATGAAGGGCAAGGTCATGGATGAGCTGAAGAAGAGCTTCCGTCCGGAGTTCCTCAACCGGATCGACGAGATCATCGTATTCCACTCGCTGGAAGAGAAGCACATCGCCGAGATCGTTACGCTGATGTCCGAAGAGCTGCGCAAGCGGCTGCGTGAATACGCCGTCGATTTCGAACTGACGGACAATGCGAAAGCTTTCCTGGCGAAAGAAGGATTTGATCCGGCCTTCGGTGCGCGTCCGCTGCGCCGCGCAATCCAGAAGCATATTGAGGACCGTCTGTCCGAAGAGATGCTGAAAGGCAATATTGCCAAGGGCGATTTGCTGAAGATTGATGAAGAGAACGGCGAACTGACTGTGCGCAAGAAAGAGCCGGTATCGCTGGAGAAGGACGGAGAATAAGCTACAAGCCTAAAGAATAGGCATGGATAATTACAGAAGGAGAGCCGCTTCCTTATTCGGAAGCAGGCTCTCTTTTTTGGCATAGATGGATATAATGCTTCGCCCTTTTCCTGAATGCTCTTTCGTTCCCCGCCCTTAAATGGTAAACTTTGATTGACAGGGAAATATCCGCGATTTGAAGAAGCGGCGGTATGGTTAAACGGTTCGAAGGAGAAATTATGGCAAAGACAAAAACAAAATTTTACTGCACTGAATGCGGGTATGAGTCTCCGAAATGGCTCGGGAAATGCCCGGGATGTCAGTCTTGGAATAGCATGGTAGAGGAAACGGAAAGCGTAGTCAAAACTCAGGGAATGAGCACTCCTGTTTTTCATAGTAAAGAAAAGCCCCAATCCATCATAAATATAGAAAGCGATCAGGAACCCCGCATATTGACCGGCATCGGAGAACTTAACCGGGTGCTTGGCGGAGGGATTGTGCCGGGCTCACTGGTGCTTGTTGGAGGCGACCCGGGCATAGGGAAATCGACGCTGCTGCTGCAGACCTCCCATGCGCTGACCACGCAGGGATTGCGCGTGCTGTACATTTCAGGAGAAGAATCGGTCCGTCAGACGAGGCTGCGGGCGGACCGGCTCGGAGCCCTGTCATCCGAGCTGTATGTACTCTGTGAGACCAATATGGAGGCGATTGAGGAAGCGATTGAGGCGATTCAGCCTAATTTTCTGGTCATCGACTCCATCCAGACGGTGTTTCTGCCGGAAGTGACAAGCGCGCCGGGGAGCGTGTCGCAGGTTCGCGAATGTACGACAAGATTTATGCGAATCGCCAAAATTCGCGGCATTGCAACCGTACTGGTCGGGCATGTTACGAAGGAAGGCGCAATCGCGGGACCCCGGATGCTGGAGCATATGGTGGACTGCGTGCTGTATTTCGAAGGTGAGCGCCATCATACGTACCGGCTGCTGCGGGCCGTCAAGAACCGTTTCGGCTCGACGAATGAAATCGGCATTTTTGAAATGGGCGAAATCGGCCTGTCCGAGGTTGGCAATCCGTCTGAGCTGTTCCTTTCCGAGCGGCCCCTTGGCGTAGCGGGCTCCACAGTTGTAGCCAGCATGGAGGGCACGCGCCCGGTACTGGTGGAACTGCAGGCACTTGTCGCCGCCACGCATTTCCCCTCTCCGAGGAGGATGTCAACCGGACTGGATAACCAAAGGATGGCGCTTATTATCGCTGTGCTGGAGAAGCGGATGGGCATGTTTCTGCAGAACCAGGATGCCTATCTTAATGTTGCGGGCGGGGTTAAGCTGGATGAGCCGGCCATTGATCTGGCAGTCGCGGTCAGTATTGCTTCGAGCTTCCGGGATATCCCAACCCAGCCGTACGACGTATTCTTCGGCGAAGTGGGGCTTACGGGGGAAGTCAGAGGCGTCTCGCGCGCGGAGACGCGCGTCAAGGAAGCCGCCAAGCTGGGGTTCCGCCGGGTTATTATGCCCGAGAAGAGCCTGAAAGGCTGGAAGCATCCGAAAGATATACAGATTATCGGGGTAAGTACCGTAGCAGACGCATTAGCGGTCGCATTAAATTAGGGGGCAGAAGAATGAAAGATTATCAACTTGAAAATATGAACGATCTGCTCAGGCTAGCCGCACCGGGCACATCCTTTCGGGAAGGGCTGGAAAATGTGCTGCGGGCCAAGACAGGCGCGCTGATTGTCGTCGGCTACAGTCCCGAGGTGATGGAGGTGGTGGATGGGGGATTTTCCATCAACTGTGATTTTTCGCCCAATTATTTGTATGAATTAGCCAAGATGGACGGCGCGATTATTCTGAGCGAAGATCTAAAACGCATACTATATGCCAACACTCAATTGATTCCCGACCCCTCGATTAACTCAATCGAGACGGGAATCCGCCACAGGACGGCTGAACGGGTTGCGAAACAGACAGGCAAGCTGGTCGTATCCATTTCCCAGCGGCGCAACATCATCACGCTCTATCAAGGCTCTATCCGATATGCGCTTAAAGATATCGGTGTCATTCTGACCAAAGCCAACCAAGCGATTCAGACCTTGGAGAAGTATAGAGCCGTCCTCACCCAGTCGCTGACGAACCTCTCGGCCTCTGAGTACGAAGGCATTGTTACCGTGCCTGAAGTAGTTGGTGTCATTCAGCGTGTGGAAATGGTGCTCCGCATCAAGATGGAGATCAAGCGCTATATCACCGAGCTGGGCAACGAAGGACGCCTGATCAGCATGCAGATGGAAGAACTGGTCGGAAATACCGAAGTAGAGGCGTGGCTTCTGTACAGAGATTATGCAAGGGAAGAGGAAGAAGACAAAATCCGCGAAATTATCGCCGGACTGAAGCGAGCAAGTAACGACGAGCTGATGGACGACAATCATATCGCCCGGCTGCTCGGTTTCTCGTCTACCTCCGTCTCTGCCGAAGAGTCGGTCACACCGCGCGGCTACCGGCTGCTTAACAAAATTCCCCGGCTGCCGAATGTCATTATCCGTAATCTGGTGGAACGCTTCGAAATACTGCCCAATCTCATGATGGCGAGCATAGCGGAACTGGATGAGGTGGATGGAATCGGAGAGGCGCGGGCGCGGGGAATTCAGGACGGATTAAAACGGCTGCAAAAACAAGTTCTTATTGACAGACAAATGTAAATAACATACAATCACGTATTGTTAGAAACTTAAGACCTTACCGAATAATATAGGGGGTGACGAAATGATACAAAAATCAATTCCGAGTCTATTCACTTTGGGCAATTTATTGCTCGGAATGTTCGGGATCATGATGGCGCTCAACGGTAAAATCGGTATGGCGGCAATTATGGTCATTATCGCGATGCTTGCCGATTGCCTGGACGGCCGTGTAGCCCGGGCTCTTGGCGCGGAAAGCGAATTCGGTAAAGAGCTGGACTCATTGTCGGATGTCGTTTCCTTTGGTGTCGCACCCGCTCTTATAATGTACGTGACAAGTCTGCACGATTTGCATAATGCGTTGGCTTGGTCGGTTACCGCTATTTTTCCGATGTTCGGCGCGCTGCGTTTGGCCCGCTTCAATGTCCACCCGGGTGTTCCCGGTTATTTCATTGGCCTGCCGATCCCGGCAGCCGGAGGGGTACTCGCGACGCTGTCCCTGTTCCATAAGGATGTGCCTCCGGTTTTCATGGTTATCGCTGCGCTGTTGCTGTCCTACCTGATGGTCAGTACGGTGAAGTATCCGAATTTTAAAAAAGTCGGGCTGCCCAGAAAAGCGGTCATCGGCGCACCGATCGTCGTTATCATTGCTGTAGCAGTCGCTGTAGTATTTCCGGACCAGATTTCTAAAATGATCTTTGTCCTGCTGGCACTGTACGCCTTGTATGGCTTTAAGCAGAATGTTGACAGACTGGCGGCCAGACGCCGTCGCCGCAACAGAAGACGCTCGGATGACAAGGCTTATCACTCCAAGAATGGGTGAATTTCCGATTCTAATAATCAAAGAGCCGGTTCCACGCTTAAAAGGTGTGGCAACCGGCTCTTTTATTTATGTTACGGTGGATCGCATGCGATACGGAAGATTGGATGGCAGATCTGGCTTCTACGACAAATTGAACAGTCCGAGGGTTGCGCATTTTTGTGATTCCTTCACGACGACCTCGTCCATATTGATCCCAAGCAAATTGCACAGTGCCGACATATAGAACAGCTCCCGGCCAAGCTCGGAGCCGATGACCTCACGGCAGTTCTCGCACAATTCTCCCTTAACATGAGTGCCTGCGTTTTCCTTCGCTTTTTCCAGGCTGTCCCCGGATTCAAACACCTGCTTGGTGGCATGAAGCTCGATACAGCCGCATTCCGTTATCGCCTTGACGACGGCGCGGTTGACTGATGCGCTGCTTTGACCGTTCTTGGACAGCACATCCAGAAGACTGCGGTGTCTTAGCAACAGTTCGGAGACTTGGTCTTGAAAAGCCTGTAAACTCGGTGCGCTCATTAGCCATTCCCTCCGTTTCTTAATTGAGTTCATTATATGATACACAAAAGCTCTTTTTCAACGGGCATTAAGCCACAAATCGAGCAGCGGCTTTTTCCATCTTTCATAAAAAAATGGGCCTCCCACGATTACCTTCCCGAAAATTGGAACATACTGGGGGATAGGCGTGAGATTAAGGGAGGTGCGTAAACGATGTGGAAAAAATGGATTTTATTATTTGCCGCACTATGCGGAGGCTTTTCGGGCTACTCGCTGTATCATGCCGCAGAGCGGGATTTTCCGGAAGGCATGAACAGGCTGGGAAACAGCCTGCCGATTGAAGGAAGTCTTTTGTTTGCGGTGCTGGGTGCCATTATTTTTTTGTTCGCGGTGGCGTTATGCGCAGATTGGGCGGAGGCAAGACTGCGGAAGGCGGTTCGGTACTGTTCTCAGAAGCCGATGGATGAATTGGCTGCCGGAACGGCGGGAGTACTGGGGGGATTGCTGCTGGCGCTGCTGCTTTATCCCTGCATGACATGGCTGGGCAAAGCAGGCGAGCTCCTTCAGGTGCCTGTTACGGCTGGCTTGGGATATTTGGGGCTGCGAATAGGTCTTGAGAAGAAGAGGGAGCTGGCGGCGCTCTGGGCAACCGGAAGGTTTGGCCCAGCTGCGGAGCCGGAAGCCCCAGGACCGGAGGAACATAAAATTCTCGATACCAGCGTCATCATCGACGGACGGATTGCGGATATTTGCAAGACGGGATTCATTGAGGGAACCATTGTCATCCCCGAATTTGTGCTGGAGGAGCTGCAGCATATTGCCGACTCATCCGATCTGCTCAAGCGCAACCGGGGCCGCCGGGGTCTGGACATTCTCAATAAAATACAAAAAGAGCTGGACGTTAAGGTGCTGATATACGAGGGGGATTTCGAGGAAATCTCCGAGGTGGACAGCAAGCTGGTGAAGCTGGCGAAGGTGCTGCATGGCAAAGTCGTAACCAATGATTTCAATTTAAATAAGGTATGCGAGCTGCAAGGCGTCTCTGTGCTGAATATCAATGACCTGGCCAACGCGGTGAAGCCGGTGGTGCTGCCGGGCGAGGAGATCATCGTTCAGGTAATCAAGGACGGCAAGGAGCACGGGCAAGGGGTCGCCTATCTGGATGACGGTACCATGATTGTCGTGGAAGGCGGCCGCGAATTTATCGGCAGCACGATGGAAGTGCTTGTGACCAGCGTGCTGCAGACGTCGGCGGGGCGGATGATTTTTGCGAAGCCGAAGCTTCTGGAAAAAGCACAGTAGCGCCGGGGCGTTCAAACGGGGAGCCGTTTGAGCGCCTTCTTTTTGTTCGTCTTGCGCAGCACACTATTCTTGGGACGCTTCCCCTTCCTCTGACGAACTCACTGGGGGAACCGATTCTTCTTCTGGCGTTTGTCCCGTCTTTCTCTATGTAGGAGAAAGCCTTCTGCAAAAGCCGCCAGGCTTGGAAAAGCCGGACAAACACGCTATGATGGGGGTATACGTGAAATTACCCGTCAGATAAGTGTTATTGCTGAATGTATTAGGGATGCACGATGCGGGGGACTCGGGTTAAAGACAGGAGCTTACAAGAATGGCAAACAGTGTCGGCGTCGTCGTTGTGGCGGCAGGCAGGGGAACGCGAATGGGAACGGAAGAAAGCAAGCAGTATCTGCTGCTGCAGGGCAAGCCGATCGTCGTACATACGCTGGAAGTGTTCCAGCAGCACGAACGGATCTCGGAGATCGTGCTTGTTACCGGAGCGGAGGATATGGAACGCTGCCGGAAATGGAGCGAGGAGTACGGTCTGAGCAAAGTAAAAGACATCGTAGCCGGCGGTGCCGAGCGTCAGCATTCCGTATACCGGGGACTGGAACGGCTAAGTACGGAATGGGTGATGGTCCATGACGGCGTGCGGCCGTTTGTGCGTCCTTCTGATATAGATGCCTGCTATGAAGAAGCGGGGCGGACCGGCGCGTCCGTCCTTGCCGTTCCGGTCAAGGATACGATTAAGCAGGTAGACGGGCGGGGGAGAGTGCTCTCCACGCCGGACCGGCGCAGTCTGTGGGCGATCCAGACCCCGCAGACTTTTCGTCTGTCACAGCTTCGGGCGGCCTATGAAGCGGCGGACAAGGAAGGTTTTGTCGGCACTGACGATTCCAGCCTGGCCGAGCGGGCCGGGATACCGGTTGCCGTAGTGGAAGGAAGCTACAGCAATATTAAAATTACAACACCCGATGATTTGGAGTATGCGGAATTTACAGTAACCATGAGGAGAGAGGGACAAGCATGATCGCTGTAGGACAAGGGTTTGACGTGCATCAGCTGGTCGAAGGACGGCCGTGCATCATAGGAGGAGTAACGATTCCGTATGAGAAGGGGCTGCTGGGCCATTCGGACGCCGATGTGCTGCTGCACGCGGTCAGCGACGCCATTCTAGGCGCCTTGGGGCTCGGCGATATCGGCCGGCATTTTCCCGACACGGACCCCGCCTTCAAGGATGCGGACAGCCTGAAGCTGCTGGAGCATGTCTGGGGGCTGGCCAAGGAGCGCGGCTACCGTCTGGGAAATATCGATTCCACGATTATCGCCCAGAAGCCGAAGATGGCGCCCTATATTCCGCAAATGAAGGAAATTATCGCCCGGGCGCTGGAGGCGGAGCCGTCTCAGGTCAACGTAAAGGCGACCACAACGGAGCAGCTTGGCTTCACCGGACGAGGCGAGGGCATTGCGGCTCAATCTATTGTCTGCCTGCTCCAAAATGTGCTATCATCATGAGATGACTGCAAGTGGAGCGAATCAACGAAATCAAAGAGCGGAGGAACTAAAATGGGAGATCAAGTCCGGGTGCGGTACGCGCCAAGCCCTACGGGACATTTACATATCGGCAATGCCAGAACGGCTTTATTCAATTATTTATACGCCCGGAACCAAGGCGGCAAATTCATTATCCGGATCGAAGATACGGACGCGAAGCGCAACATCGCCGGCGGAGAAGAAAGCCAGCTGAAATATTTGAAATGGCTGGGCATTGATTGGGATGAGAGCACAGACGTCGGCGGCGAATACGGCCCATACCGCCAGACGGAACGGCTCGATCTGTACCGTGTATACTGGCAGGATCTTATTGACCGCGGGCTCGCATACCGCTGCTTCTGCACGGAGGAAGAACTGGAAGCGGAGCGCGAGCAGCAGCTTGCCCGGGGAGAGACGCCGCGCTATTCCGGGAAGCACCGCAACCTGACCGATGAGCAGCGCGCCGCTTATGAACGGGAAGGCCGCGTCGCAAGCATCCGGTTCCGTGTTCCGGAAGACCGGACCTATTCCTTTAATGACATCGTCAAGGGTCCTATCTCCTTCCAGACAACGGAAATGGGCGATTTTGTCATTGTGAAAAGAGACGGAATTCCAACGTATAACTTCGCGGTGGCCGTTGATGACCATTTAATGAAGATTACCCATGTGCTGCGCGGGGAAGATCATATCTCCAACACTCCCCGTCAGCTTATGATATATGAGGCCCTTGGCTGGGAAGCGCCGTTGTTCGGCCATATGACCCTGATTGTCGGCGAAGACCACAAGAAGCTCAGCAAGCGTAATGAATCGATTATCCAGTTCATCTCGCAGTACGAGGATCTGGGTTACCTGCCGGAAGCGCTGTTCAACTTTATTGCGCTGCTGGGCTGGTCGCCGGAAGGGGAGGAAGAGATTTTCAGCAAAGAAGAGCTGATCTCTATTTTTAATGCCGACCGCCTGTCCAAGAGTCCGGCTGTATTCGATACGAACAAGCTGGCGCATTTGAACAATCACTATATCAAGCATGCCGATCCGCAGCGGATTGCCGATCTGGCGATCCCTCATTTGCAAAAGGCTGGAAGACTGCCTGCGGAGCTCAGTGATGAGCAGCGCGCTTGGGCGGAAAGCCTGGTCGCTCTTTATCAGGAGCAGATGGTGGCGGCTTCGGATATTGTCGATCTGTCGGAAATTTTCTTCCGTACCCATCTGGAACTGGATGCGGAAGCGGCGTCAATCCTTTCGGAAAGCCAAGTTCCGGCAGTGCTCTCTGCCTTTTTGACGAAGATTGAAGCGGCCTCGGAGTTTACGCCGGCGGCAATCGGGGCATTAATTAAGGAAGTGCAGAAAGAGACGGGGAACAAGGGCAAAGCGCTGTTTATGCCGATCCGTGTCGCTGTAACCGGGCAGACGCACGGACGCGACCTCAATGCGACCATTGCCCTCATCGGGCGCAGCCGTGTCATCGATCGCCTCAATGCGCAGATAAAAGGAGCCTAAAAGTCCTGGGGAATAGGCAAATCCTCTTGTCAGTCCTTGCGCTTTTCGCTAAGATAAAGAATAGAAAATAATCGAAAAAGCTGCGATCAGGAGAAGTACACGTATAATATAGCCATTTACAGAGAGAATAACCGCGAAAAGGCCTGCCTTTTCAGGCTGGAAGTTATTCATGGCACACCGTGGAAAATGCGCCTGTGAGCTGTGCGGTTGAGGGGTTGCTCGTAGTAGTAGGCACCATTAGGCCGCGCCGGAGACATCACCGTTACGGATGCCAAGGGGGACAAGGAATCTGCCGTTTTTTAGGCGGGAGTCATTGTCCAAGCAGAGTGGGACCGCGCGACGACGTCTCTGCAGCTTTATGCTGCAGGGGCGTTTTTTGTTGAAATATAAGAGACAGCAGCGGCCGCTTATAGAGATCACAGAAGTAGCGGATTATCTTCTTCGCTCAGCCTGACAACAGGAGGCGAGGAAGCATGGAGGGGGAACCGCGATGCTTGAGCATATCAAAGCGGACATTCAGGTGGTGCTTGACAATGATCCTGCGGCCCGCAGCCGGTTCGAGGTCTTCTTTACTTATGCCGGTCTGCATGCAATCTGGGCTCACCGGATTGCCCATCGCTTATACAGACGCGAATGGTTTACAGTGGCGCGTATGGTGTCGCAATTCAGCCGGTTTATGACAGGAATCGAGATTCATCCCGGCGCGCGTATAGGCAAAAGATTGTTCATCGATCACGGCATGGGCGTGGTTATTGGAGAAACCTGTGAAATTGGCGACGATGTTATCATCTACCAGGGGGTCACACTGGGGGGAACGGGTAAAGAGAAAGGGAAGCGCCATCCAACTGTTGGCAATAATGTGGTTATTGGCTCCGGTGCAAAAGTGCTCGGCTCATTCCGAATTGGAGACAACTGTAACGTCGGCTCGAACTCGGTCGTGCTGCGGGAAGTGCCGGACAGCAGTACGGTTGTGGGTAATCCCGGCCGCATCGTGAAGCGCAACGGAGAGCGGGTAAGTGACAGACTGGATCATACGAAGCTGCCCGATCCGGTCATCGATTCCTTGCGTTTTCTGCAAAAGGAGATCGAAGAGCTGCGCCAGCAGATTGGCGGGGAAGACGGGCAAAAGGCGGAGCAGCGCAGGCTGGAAAGCGAGCAGTATTTCGGAGATTACGAAATTTAACCAGGCAACTGGCGACGGCCCTGACAAGGCCGAGCGAGAAAGGATTGAGCAGTATGGCGCTCACTATTTACAATACGTTATCACGGAGCAAGGAAGAATTCATTCCACTTGTCCCGGGGAAAGTTAAAATGTATGTATGCGGTCCGACCGTTTACGGATACATCCATATCGGAAATGCGAGGCCGGTCATCGTATTCGACATGGTTCGCAGCTATCTTGAGCAGCTGGGCAACGAGGTCGATTATGTGGTCAACTTTACGGATGTGGACGACAAACTGATCCGCAAGGCCGAAGAGATGAACATGACTGTGCCCGAAGTGGCCGAAATGTTCATTGAGGCTTTCTTGGAGGATAACGAGGGACTCGGCGTGCGGCGGGCAACCCGTAATCCGCGCGTGACGCAGAGTATGGATTTGATCATCGAATTTATCAAAGAATTGGTGGATAAAGGCTATGCTTACGAAAGCGGCGGGGATGTCTTCTACCGCACCGCCAAATTCGAGAGCTACGGCAAGCTGTCTCGCCAAAACCTGGAAGAGCTTCAGTTCGGCATTCGCGTCGAAGTTGATTCACGCAAGGAGAATCCTGAAGATTTCGTGCTGTGGAAAGCGGCGAAGCCGGGCGAGATCTTCTGGCACAGCCCATGGGGAAATGGACGCCCCGGCTGGCATATTGAGTGCTCGGCCATGGCCCGCGAATTCCTGGGCGACACCATCGATATCCACGGCGGCGGGCAGGACTTGACCTTTCCGCATCATGAATGCGAATGCGCACAGAGCGAGGCGCTGACCGGCAAGCCGCTGGCAAATTATTGGATGCATAACGGGTTTCTCAATATCGGCGACGAAAAAATGTCGAAATCACTCGGCAACGGTCTGCTCGTCAAAGACTTCCTCAGCCGTTACAAAGCGGGGGCGATCCGCTACTTCATGCTCTCGACGCATTACCGGAACCCGCTGAACTTCGGCGAAGAATCGCTGCAGTCGGCGGAGAAAAGCGTTGAACGGATTGCAAGCGCCGCAGGAAACGTCAAGTACCGCCTGAATTTGGCAGAAGGCGACACCGCAGGGGAGCCGAGTGCGGAGCTCGCGGCTAAGCTCGAAGCCATTTTGAAGCAGTATCATGAAAAAATGCAGGACGATTTCAATACGCCGGACGCAATCACGGCTGTATTTGAATGGGTGAACGCGGCCAATGTGGCGATGGCGGACAATAATCTGCCGGCGGCTGATCTGGCTGCGCTGCTGAAGGCTTTTGAAGAAATGAACGCCGTGCTTCGGCTTGTTCCTGAAACGGAAGAAGAGGGTACCGACGACGAAATAGAGCGGCTGATCGAGGAGCGCGTGGAAGCGCGGAAAGCGAAGAACTGGAGCCGTGCCGATGAAATTCGCGATATTTTGAACGGCATGGGTATCGTGCTTGAAGACACTCCGCAGGGAATGCGGTGGAAGCGCAAATGAGTGAAGGCTGGTTTCCTTATTCGCCTTCCAAGCCGGTTAAGCTAATTTCGCCTATTGTGCTTGCGTACATTGGAGACGCGATTTATGAGGTGGCGATACGGCAGTATCTCATTTCTCGTCCCAACCTGCGCCCAAATCATCTTCACCGCGCTGCGACCGGGTTCGTGTCGGCCAAAGCGCAGAGCAAGATTCTAAGTTTGCTGGAACCGGAGCTTACGGATGAGGAGAAGGACATTATTCGGCAGGGACGCAACGCCAAGTCGGGCACCATACCGAAAAATGCCGATGTGCTGGAGTACCGCTACGCCACGGCCTTCGAATGCCTGATCGGCTATCTGTATTATACCGGGCAGCAGGCAAGGCTGCAGGAATTGATACACAGGGGCATTCAGCAAATGGAAAGTTAGAACCGGGAGGATACAACTATGGTTGAAGATTACGATAAGACCGAAGAAATATTGGCCGGCAAGCATTCGGTGCTTGAAGCACTGCGCGCAGGCCGGACACTTAATAAAATATGGATCGCGGAGAACGCGCAAAAAGCGCTGACGGCTCCCATCGTGGCCGAAGCCCGTCAAGCGGGCGTCATTATCCAGCATGTGGATAAGCGCAAGCTGGATCAGCTTGCTCCCGGATTACAGCATCAGGGAGTGGTTGCCCAGGCCGCTCCTTACGCCTACGCGGAAGTCGAGGATCTGTTGGCCGCCGCCGAAGCCAAGGGAGAGCCTCCGTTCCTGCTGCTTCTGGACGAAATAGAAGATCCGCATAATCTGGGTTCAATCCTCCGGAGCGCTGATTGTACCGGGGTTCATGGTGTAATTGTGCCCAAACGGCGTTCTGCGCAAATAACAGCCACGGTATCGAGGACTTCCGCTGGTGCCGTGGAATATGTGCCCGTTGCGCGTGTAACGAATCTGGGGCAGACAATCGACCGGCTGAAAGAGCTTGGAATTTGGGTTGTCGGAACGGATGTCGATACGGATCAGGATTTGTTCGGCTCCGATATCTTTACCGGTCCGGTTGCGGTAGTGATCGGGAACGAGAGCAAGGGCATGGGCAGGCTGATCCGCGAAAAATGCGATATGCTGCTGAAGCTTCCGATGGTTGGTAGAATCAACTCACTTAATGCTTCCGTAGCCGCGGGAGTCATTATGTACGAGGTGCTGCGGCGCCGTCGCAGACCGGAATAGCGATGAGAGACCTGCGCGATGTGTTGCTGGTGGACGGATATAATATGATCGGCGGCTGGCCGGAGCTCGCTGCGCTTTCCCAGGCCGGCATGCAGGAAGCGCGTGACCGGCTTCTCGATTTGCTCGCCGATTATCAGGCCTATTCGGGGCGTCGCGTTATCGCCGTGTTTGACGCCTATCGGGTGCCAGGCCTCGGCCGTTCTTTTGTCCAGGGCAAGGTTCAAGTCTATTTCACGAAGGAAAAAGAAACGGCGGATGAATGCATTGAGCGGCTGGTCGGAGAGTACAGCCACCGCCGCCGGCAGATTTATGTGGCCACCAGCGATTCAACCGAGCAGCATGTCATTTTTGCGCAGGGAGCGCTGCGGGTTTCGGCCAGGGAGCTTCGGCTTGAGGTGGAGGAGATGCAGCGGGAGGTCAAAAAAACAATCGAACCGCGAAATACCCGTTCCTCCCGGCATACCCTTGAGGATAAGCTCCCGCCCGAAGTACGCAGCCGGCTGGAAGATTGGCGAAGACAATAAGTATCTGGACATGTTAGAGAAGCTCCGGAAAACTGTAATTTTATGTTATTGATGATCAATACTTGGTTAAACAGTTATTGACGGTGTAAGGTAACGTAATATATACTGTTCGTATATTTCACGAAGTAACGATGCGTCCTGCGTTGCAGCCGGGGGGATTCTTGGTGAGTGTCGACCTCAAGGAACTAGTGCTTTCCGAGTATGAATTCATAAGCGACGAAGACATCGTTGAAGCTTTTCGAAGCGGTGACGGTGGCGCGTTGGAACATCTGATTAACAAATACCGCAATTTTGTGCGCGCAAAGGCCCGGTCCTATTTTCTGATCGGAGCGGATCGCGAGGATATTGTTCAGGAAGGCATGATCGGCCTTTATAAGGCAATTCGTGATTTCAAGGGCGACAAGTTGTCTTCGTTCAAGGCGTTTGCCGAGCTGTGCATTACCCGGCAGATCATTACAGCCATCAAGACGGCCACACGCCAGAAGCATATTCCGCTTAATTCCTACGTCTCTTTGGACAAGCCGATTTATGATGAGGATTCGGATCGTACTCTGATGGACGTCATTTGCGGCTCACAGGTGCTGGATCCCGAGGAACTGATTATCAATCAGGAGGAATTCATCGGACTTGAGGACAAGATGGCCGAAATTCTCAGCGATTTAGAACGTAAAGTGCTGATGCTCTATCTTGATGGACGATCCTATCAGGAAATCGCCGAGGATTTGAAGCGGCATGTGAAGTCGATTGACAACGCTCTGCAGCGGGTAAAGCGGAAATTGGAAAGATATCTGGAAGTGCGTGACAATTAGTGATATAATATGAACCGGAAAGGCTCGTATACGAGTCTTTTTTTAATTGGAGAACTGTCGGATGGTTTAACTATGGCGGAAATATATAATACTAGATATCAGACCGGCGGATGCAAGTGAAAGCTGGAGAATAAGGAATGCGGACACGCTTGGACAAGTTGTTTCAGAAATGCGGGAATTTTCGTTGACATTGGGCTTGACGTTATGATAAAGTGTTTTAGGTAGGCCCAAATTCGCGGCTTTTTTTGGATATAAACAAAGTTGAGGCTTTTGGCTGGAGCTTTGATTATATTTTGAAAAAGAGATGCCATCCACGAAAAGAACGGTCAGCCGTTTTTTTCATGGGATCAATTTTTGCGTCTTTCGGTTCTGCGAATCGAGAGAACGTTTCGGGAGGTGCACAGCATGCGGGTAATTATCACTTTGGCTTGTACAAGTTGCAAACAAAGAAACTACGCGACGACCAAAAACAAGCGTAATCATCCCGACCGCATGGAGTTGAAGAAGTTTTGCAAGTTTTGCAACGCGCAAACTCCTCATCGCGAAACTAGATAGTTTGTTGGAGGTGTAGTCGGCGTGAAACGCAGTTTCAAGTCTTTGTTTTCCTTTTTCACTGAGAGCTGGACTGAACTTAAGAAGGTTCGATGGCCCAGTCGTAAAGAACTAACCAACTATACATTGATCGTTCTAGGTACAATCGTAGTTGTCGCGCTTTATTTCTGGGTTCTGGACATCGGTATTTCCGCTGTGATCGAAGCGATTATTTAGAGAGGTCCCAGGTGGCTTGATATGGAAAAAAGATGGTACGTCGTTCATACCTACTCCGGGTATGAGAACAAGGTCAAAGCCAATTTGGAAAAGCGCGTTGAGTCCATGGGCATGGAAGACAAAATATTCCGCGTTCTTGTTCCTATGGAAGAAGAAGTGGTAAACAAGGATGGCAAGAAAAAGGCCGTCATGCGTAAAGTTTACCCCGGTTATGTTTTGGTCGAAATGATTCAGACGGATGATTCCTGGTATGTTGTCCGCAACACGCCGGGCGTTACAGGGTTCGTAGGTTCGACGGGTTCGGGTTCCAAGCCAACCGCATTGCTTCCGGAAGAGGTAGAACAAATTCTGAAGCATATGGGCATGGTTGAGCCGAAACCGAAGATCGATTTCGAAATCAAGGAATCCGTACGCATTATGGTTGGTCCTTTTGCGAATTTTGTGGGCTCCGTGGAAGAAATTTTGGCTGACAAGAGCAAGATTAAGGTTCATGTCAACATGTTTGGAAGAGAAACCCCGCTGGAGTTGGATTTCACTCAAGTGGAGAAAATATAACACAAGGGTTTCTTGTGAACGGACGGCTTGCCGTTCGAGTCCAGTACTTAAGTCAAGGAGGTGTCACTCATGGCTAAAAAAGTTATCAAAATGGTGAAGCTGCAGATTCCTGCAGGGAAAGCGAACCCTGCGCCTCCGGTAGGTCCGGCGCTTGGTCAAGCAGGTGTCAACATCATGGCATTCTGTAAGGAATTCAACGCCCGTACCGCCGACCAAGCCGGTCTGATTATCCCGGTTGAAATCACGGTATTCGAGGATCGTTCCTTTACGTTCATCACTAAAACTCCTCCGGCTGCTGTTCTGCTCCGCATCGCTGCGAAAGTAGAAAAAGGCTCCGGCGAACCGAACAAGAAAAAAGTTGCCAAGCTGAACCGCGCCGCAGTGCGTGAAATCGCTGAGCAAAAAATGCCCGACCTGAACGCTGCATCCGTGGAAGCGGCTATGCGTATGGTTGAGGGAACTGCCCGCAGCATGGGCATCACGATCGAAGACTAATTTCGACTTCGTGCAGACCGGTCTCCTGGGGACCGCATTATGTGGGAGGATATTCCGCTAATACCACAAAGGAGGAACATTTTCATGGCTAAACATGGTAAGAAATACCTGGAAGCTGCCAAGCTGATTGACAGCGAAGCAACTTACGAGCCTTCGGAAGCCGTTGAGCTTGTGAAGAAGGCGGCAACTGCCAAATTCGACGAAACCGTTGAAGCGGCTGTCCGTCTGGGCGTAGACCCTCGTAAACAAGACCAAGCCGTTCGTGGCGTTGTTGTCCTGCCTCATGGCACAGGCAAAACCCAGCGCGTGCTTGTATTTGCTAAAGGTGACAAAGCGAAGGAAGCGGAAGCGGCTGGCGCTGATTTTGTTGGCGATCAAGATATGATCAACAAAATCCAACAAGGCTGGTTCGAGTTCGACGTCTGCGTAGCTACACCTGATATGATGAGTGAAGTCGGTAAACTGGGCCGTCTGCTCGGTGGTAAAGGCCTTATGCCTAACCCTAAAGCCGGCACCGTTACATTCGATGTTGCCAAGGCTGTTCAAGAAATCAAAGCCGGTAAAATCGAGTACCGTCTGGACAAAGCAGGTCAAATTCATGCGCCGATCGGCAAAGTGTCTTTTGATGCTGCTCAACTGAACGAAAACCTTAAAGCACTTATCGATGCGTTGAACCGTGCGAAACCGGCTGCAGCCAAAGGGGTATACCTCAAAGGCATCGCCGTATCTTCGACTATGGGACCAAGCGCTCGTGTAAGCACGGCTGCTTACAGATAATTGAGGATTGACTCTCGGGACAATCTTTGTTAATCTATAACAGTTGTGATGAGTTAGGATCTTCTACTTAACTTTGAATATGCTTGCCGTAGACAGTAGGTGCCGCAAGGCTTAATTTCCTACCGAGGTGTTATGATAGAAACAAAGGAAACGGTGCTCCGTATACCTATCGTTTTATCAAGCCTTCGTGAATCTGCGGAGGCTTTTCTAATGCCTGCGTAGGATCGGCGGAGCTTTTTGTTAATAGCGCGCCGTATAAATTATCAGGAGGTGTAATCATTGGCAAATGCTAAAGTAATTGAAGCTAAACAGGAAGCGGTTGATGTCGTTACCGGCAAACTGCAAAACAGCATCACTACTGTTGTTGCGGACTACCGCGGATTGAACGTTTCCCAAGTAACCGAACTGCGCAAGCAGCTTCGCGAAGCGGGCGTTGAATTCCAAGTTCTTAAGAACACGCTGCTTCGCCGCGCAACCGCTGCGGCTGAGCTGACCGAACTGGATGAAGTTCTGACAGGTCCTACAGCTATCGCCTTCAGTGCGAATGATGCAGTGGCACCGGCCAAAATTTTGAATGATTTTGCCAAAAAGAACGACGCTTTGAAACTGAAAGGCGGCGTTGTGGAAGGTAAAGTAATCGGTGCGGATCAAATCAAAGCGCTGGCGGAACTTCCTTCTCGCGAAGGACTGCTGTCCATGCTGCTTAGCGTGCTTCAAGCACCAATGCGCAACTTCGCGCTGGCAGTCAAAGCTGTCGCCGACAAAGAAGAGCAAAGCGCGTAACACAAACCGGAATTTCAATCTAAAAATTTCAATATAATTGGAGGTTTAATCATGAGTAAAGAAGCAATCTTGGAAGAAATCAAAGGCATGAGCGTATTGGAACTGAACGAACTGGTTAAGGCAATCGAAGAAGAATTCGGCGTAACTGCAGCAGCTCCTGTAGCAGTTGCTGGCGGCGCAGCAGTAGCTGCTGAAGCAGAACAAACTGAATTCGACGTAATCCTGACAAGCGCTGGCGGTTCCAAGATCAACGTAATCAAAGTTGTTCGCGAAATCACTGGCCTGGGTCTGAAAGAAGCCAAGGATCTGGTAGACAACGCTCCGAAGCCGATCAAAGAAAAAGTAAGCAAAGAAGACGCAGATGCTGTCAAAGCAAAGCTGGAAGAAGCAGGCGCAGCTGTAGAAGTGAAGTAATTGTAAGCAACATCCTTGGGAGCGAAGTGATTCCTCCCATCCATTGCAGCCCCTTGAACTTGTTCAAGGGGTTTGCTGTATGCCAATGATCTAAGGTGGTTACTGAGCAATCCAGAAGAGGGAGGAATGGGTATGTCCCAGCATTATTACTCGCAGCAGCCGGAAGCCCGTCATGACAGACGCGTTATTAGCGCAGTGCTTAGGGGTACAACTTTTCGATTTACAAGCGATGCCGGCGTGTTCTCCAAAGGAGATGTGGATTATGGCAGCCGGGCGCTGATTGAAGCCATGGAAATTCCAGACGGATCTTCGGTGCTTGATGTGGGCTGCGGCTATGGGCCGATTGGTCTTGCAGCAGCGCGTCTGGCTCCCGAAGGAATCGTGACGATGCTTGATATTAACAGCCGGGCAGTTGAACTGGCCCGCGAAAATGCGAAACTGAATGGGATTTCAAATGTGAAGATCATGGAAAGCGATGTGCTGGCTGCAGTGGCTGGACAGACCTTTGATGTCATTCTAACCAATCCTCCCATTCGTGCGGGGAAATCGGTGGTCCATCGTATTTTTGAAGAAGCCTATGAGCATTTGAATGAAACCGGAGCACTCTGGGTCGTTATTCAGAAGAAGCAGGGCGCGCCTTCGGCGGCGGCCAAGCTGGAGAGTCTGTTCGGAGAAGTACAGGAGATTGGGAAAGACAAGGGATACCGAATTTTGAAAGCCGAAAAAATCATTAAATAAATAGGCTGACATTATTGACACGGGATGTTGGTAGTGGTATTATTATAAAATGTCAGTATTAAGCTAGGCTCCATGTCTTTAGTTTGCTGAAATGTCAAGCGTCAACATTGTCAACGGCAGGCGCATGCCGAGGGCAAGTTTGCGCGGAAACGCCTATTAGCAGCCGTTTTCCTTTGAGGGAGAGGGATGATGAGGGCCGCAACGCATAAACACACGCTGGCTAACGTATAATATGTACGTTTTGGGCAAATCTACTGACTATGGAGTAATACCGCCCATGAAGAGATGCGCTCTTTTTTCGAAAGATTTCGATAAGGGCTTTTCTTTATTTGGGGGATGAATCTCTGTCGCTTGGTTCCATTATACGGTTACAAACAGGGGTTCGCAATCAATTTTTAAGTAAGTAGACATGAGGGGTGAGTAAAGTTGGCAGGACATCTTGTTCAGTATGGTCGACGCACTCGGCGAAGCTATGCGAGAATTAACGAGGTACTCGAGGTCCCGAACCTGATTGAAATCCAACAAAAATCATACGATTGGTTTTTGGAGGAAGGACTGCGTGAAATGTTCCAGGACATCTCGCCGATCCAGGATTTCACAGGTAATTTGGTGCTGGAGTTCATTGATTACAGCTTGGGCGAACCGAAATATACGGTGGACGACGCCAAAGAGCGTGACGTGACGTATGCAGCGCCTCTTCGGGTGAAAGTGCGGCTCATCAACAAGGAGACCGGCGAGGTCAAGGAACAGGAAGTGTTCATGGGGGATTTCCCGCTGATGACGGAGACCGGTACGTTTATTATTAACGGTGCGGAACGGGTAATTGTCAGCCAGTTGGTTCGCTCTCCTAGCGTCTACTTTAGCACTAAAGTGGATAAGAACGGCAAAAAAACCTACACGGCCACAGTTATTCCAAACCGCGGAGCCTGGCTGGAGCTGGAGACCGACGCGAAGGACATCATGTATGTCCGGATCGACCGTACCCGTAAAATTCCGGTTACTGTGCTACTGCGTGCTCTCGGATTCGGCAGCGACGCCGAAATTCTGGAACTGCTTGGCAATGATGAATATATTCGGAACACCCTTGACAAGGACAATACGGACTCCACGGAAAAGGCGCTCATCGAAATTTACGAACGTCTTCGTCCGGGCGAGCCGCCGACGCTTGATAACGCCAAGAGCTTGCTCGTAGCGCGTTTCTTCGACCCTAAGCGTTATGACCTGGCAAATGTGGGCCGCTACAAAATCAACAAAAAGCTGCACATCAAGAATCGTCTCTTTAACCAGCGGCTGGCTCAGCCTTTGGTGGATGAATCGACTGGAGAAATCCTGGCCGAGACCGGCCAGATGGTAGATCGCCGTTTGCTGGACGAACTGCTGCCGTATTTCGAGAAAAATATGGCTGGCGAG
>NZ_ASSD01000448.1 GCF_000520715.1 Paenibacillus zanthoxyli JH29 | reverse complement strand
TGTTATTCCTTATTTTGGGTAATCAACAGGCGTGCTAAGTTTAAATATTGATTGGCAGATCCAGCAACAGAACTGAAAATCCAAGTCATAGACACTTGAGCGCTTTGAGATAAGGACTACTTATATTCAAACATAAAAAGCACGGCACCCAGCAGGTCCATGCCTGATAGCCAATCGTTTAGTCAAAGATCAGCTTATTTGTCCCATATGTTTTTTCATAATCCGCTTTCAAATGAAGACTCCCCTAAACCGGCTTCTGAACATGCATAAATTCTTTGATCAAATCGCCGAAATAAGTCTCGCTGTTAGTCTTGGAGGACAGTTCAAGCGCCTTCAGGCAGCTTTCCATACCTTGTTTCATTTTTCCCCGCCGGACACAATAGATGGAATATTGAATGGCAAAACGCAGCCGCCGCTCCATATTGACCACATCCGTGAATTGATCGAAGCCGGAAATCGAGTCGGTAAATTCATTTATAATCCAATCTATCGAAAAATGATATTTATTCGCGGATTGAACGATTGTAACCAGCCCGGGCAGAATTTCTGCCGGGTGACTCCGCAAAAAATCAACGTAGGCTTCTAGCGTCTCCTGACGGCCCATCAGGATGTCTTGGGTATAAGAATTCGCCATGGCCCATGATTTGTATTTTAGAATCTCTTGCTTATCTTCATCATTTATCGGTCCCAGCCAACTCAGATCGGCGTAACAGTCAATCGCTTTCCTGGCTTCTTCGTATCTGCCCATTTTTTGCAGCGCGGTCGCTTTGCAAAGGTAACCCTGTCCATAGTAACGTATTAACGATTTTCGCAGCCGAATCGGCTCTCCTTCGGAAGAACTTAAGAATCTCGTTTCATCTTTCCGCTCCCTATAAACTGTGTGGGCCAGGTCAATCAACTCATCTGATAACATTTCAAACTGTTTCCAATTATGTACGGAAAAATAAATTCGAAGCAATTCAACCAGCGCTTCAAGCCGGTATTCCACCGGCAACCAACTTCGGTAAGGCTCAAACTGCAAAGCCGCCCGCAAATTGGCCTCCATATCCTTTCCAATGGCGATCTGAAACATCCGGTAATGGCTGATGGCCAGACGCTCGGAGTTGTTGTATTTTTCGCTTTCAATCACGCATCGGTACAATAATTTGGAAGCATCCCGGTATCCCTGTTCGTACATCTGCTCCGCTGTAGCGAAAATCTCCCCGATATGGGACAAGTTGTCCAGCAGCATTTCGAGCACTTTTCCAATACAATCCAGCTTCCCCGTCTCAGCGCAGCGCAGCAAAAAAGGCTTGAGCCGCCGCCAATGCGGAACAGCTTGAATAAAGCACTCCTCCGCATAAAGACTGTAAAGCTCCCCTTCGGGCAGCCCCATGCCTTTGGTTATCAAATCAAGCTCGCGTACGGATATTTTACGGGGCGGATTTCGGTTGATGATGGCGCTCAAGGTTCCCCGATTGACACCGGCCTGCTCCGCAAAACTCTGCATGGTAAGTCCCTGCTCCCGAATATAGGTTTCCATTTCACATCGGATCGTAGCATTGCTGATCAACAGAGTCACCTCCAACAAGACATTTACTAAACATCCAAATATTAGTATATCACAATACTAATCTATTACTCGCCAGCGGTCAATTAATAATCCTTGAATTTATTAGGAGTCCATCCAGGGAGACAGGCGCCGTGCCGGTCTACGCATTTAACCGATATACTGCAGTATTCGGATTCCAGAATAAGGAGGATGATCCACCCGTGATTATCGGAACAGTTGTTAATGCGTCCGGATTAGCCCAGGCCAGGCTGATGGCAGGCTCAGTCAAGCGGCAAATGCCTTACGCCAAAGTTCTAGTCTGCCTAGTAGAAGAGAGCCCGGTGGGACCGCTGCCGGACATTGACTGGATTTTTACGGCCAGACAAATTTCCGGCTACATCGGATTTCATGATTTTGACAGATATATATTCAAGTTTAACTCCCTCCAATGCGGTACGGCAATGAAGGGACAGCTGTTAACCTATCTTCTTGAAGCCTTTCCGGCTGAAGAGCATATTGTTTATCTCGATCCGGAAATGTATGTGTTTAAGCCGTTTCACGAGATCGAACATATGCTTAGCTACTATGATGTTGTGTTAACCCCCCATCACCTGGAATCATCGGACGCCTGGGATTGTTCCCGCGAAATCGGCACGCTGCAGGACGGCACCTTTCACAGCGGTCTTGTGGCCGTGAAGAACAGCTGCGAAGGGCGTAATTTTGCAAAATGGTGGATGACGATCATTGCAGGCGATTTTGGCGGACAGCCAAGCGGAATTTTTACCGATCAGCCTTATTTGAATTTCGCTCCGGCTTTTTTCAATGCGGGCGTACTTCGCCATCCGGGATATAGTCTGGCATTCTGGAATCTGCATGAGAACGACAGAAACCTCTTTCGCGCCAGCGAAGAATACTGTCTAACCAACCACACCCCTCTTCGCTGCGTGAATTTCAGCAACTTTTTGGGACTGCTGGACAGCTGTATAGACACCTATATTCCCCATGACGGGGCTTATAGACAAATGTGGAACGAATATAAGCAAACTTGGGCTTGGCTGTCTCTTCAGCATCCCGCCCTGCCTTGGGTCTACGACTACTTTTACAGCGGGGAGAAGATTGCCGATGAGACCAAATTGCGCTATAGAGCGGCAAAAATAGACCACTTCGTTGAGGCGAACCCCTTCACGCTTTCAAACCACAGTGATTTCTAATCCACATTATGATAGGAGGCGCTCCATGATTATTTGTTCGGTGACCTGTGCCGATAACCTGCACGAAGCAAAAATGATGGCAAGAGCAGCCAAATACCACATGCCGTATGCCCGGGTTGTCATCTGCCTGATGGAACGGACCATTCATCCGGCGGCATATAATGTGCCGTGGTTTGATGAGGTCATTCTTGCCAAGGATCTGGGAATTCCCCGGTTTGAAGGAAGTATTTTTAAATACAGTCTGCTTGAGGGGGTAACCTCCATCAAACCGGCGTTTCTCCGTTTATTGTTTGACCGGCATCCGGAGGAGATGAATGTCGTATTCATGGATACCGACATCATCGCCTATGCTCCTTACGACGATCTGCTGGCCGCCCTGGAGCATCATGATATTCTGTTATCCCCTCACCGGATCGAACCTAACGGCCAGCCTCTTGGTTATCTGCACCACGGTATTTTTAATACCGGCTTTCTGGCGCTTCGGCGATCGGAGGAAACGATGCGCTTTCTGGAATGGTGGGGACAGCGGCTGTACAGCTACTGCTATTATAACGCTCCCTTTTTTGTCGATCAGAAATGGGTAGACCTGGCCCCGGCTTTATTCAATGTCACAATATGGAAGCATCCGGGGTATAACGTCGCCGCGTGGAACCTGCATGAGCGCTGCCGGAAGATTGTCCGGGAGGAGAATGGGCGGTATTGGCTGGAAAATAATGTTCCCTTCGTATGCTATCACTATTCCGGATTGCACGGGATGCTGCAATATTGTATGAACGAGTGGATTCCCGACCGTGGAAACCCGTTGTACCGGCTGCTTCAGCTCTATTTGGAGGAGATGGATACGATGGGGAAAGAGGAACTCTCCAAGGTCCCCTGGAGCTATGACTATTATCTGGACGGCAGCCCGGTTACCGCAGAAGAAAGGAAAGCCTACGGCAGCGACGCTCAGGCTTTTGAGTCAGGCCGCGATCCCTTCCAGTCCAGATACGGCTCCCGCGAGGGAGACGGAGGAATATGAAGGGGCTGATTGTCTGCGCCGGAAAAGGCACCCGCCTAAGACCGTTTACGCTCACCAGGCCGAAAACGCTGCTTCCTGTCGCCAATAAACCGATTCTGTTCTATGCGATTGAAAAGCTGGCGAAAGAAGGTATTCATGAGATCGGCATCGTGATCCATCCGTCCCAGGAAAAGATGATTCACGGCGCCGCTGGCAGCGGGGAACGATTCGGGGTATCCCTGACTTATTTGTACCAGCAAGTGCCGCGGGGCATTGCGGACGCGGTGGCCGCAGCCGAGGATTACATCGGACAGAGTGATTTCATTCTGCTTCTCGGCGACAATCTGATCAAAGAACCGCTCAAGACGCTGATTGACCAGCTGGAGCAATCGGCGGCCTGCATCCTGCTCACTCACGTGGAGAATCCGCAGCAGTTCGGTGTAGCCGAAATCAATGAAACCCGGATTATCGCGCTGGAAGAGAAGCCGCAATTCCCCAAAAGCAATCTCGCGATCGTCGGCAGCTATGCCTTTAAAGCTGGAATTTTTGATTATATCCGGGCCTTGACGGTCTCTGACCGGGGAGAGCTGGAAATAACGGACGCCATACAGCGGTTGATTGACAGCGGAGAAAGGGCTGCCTATGCGATAACCCGGGAGCACTGCTCCGACGTAGGGACCTCAGAGCGTTGGCTTGCGGCCAACAACTGGATGATGAATGAGCTGTACGGAGAAAAGATCAACATTTCCGGGGAATCTACACTTGTCAATTGTACGGTTCAGGCTCCAGTGGTCATCGGTCCCGGCTGCGTATTCAAGAACTGCACGATCGGCCCCTATGTTTCGGTCTTGTCCGGAGCCCGTTTAGAGGAATGCCATATTGAGCACAGCATTCTGCTGCGGGATGTCACAATCAGCAGAACCGGCGAGACCGTCATTGCCGGCATTCTTGGCGATGAGGCGAGCATCATAGGCTCCTCCGCTAAAGGACCAATCGCCCTTAAGATCGGAGGGGATCAAGGATGAAGATTATTCCAAGAAGGCTGGAAGGTGCGTTTGAAATCCAATTGTCTCCGCTTAGCGATCACCGGGGGCAGTTTATGAGAACCTATGACGAGTCCATCTTCGTCTCTTACGGCATCCATCGCCACTGGATTCAGGAGAATCAATCGGTGTCGGTCCGCAAAGGGACGATCCGGGGATTGCATTTCCAATATTCCCCCTGTTCAGAAGCCAAACTAGTAAGGGTCGCTACTGGCGCCGTGCTTGACGTATTTGTAGATCTGCGGATAGGCTCCCCGACCTTCGGAGAATGGGACAGCATTGAGCTGTCCGAAGACAACCGGGCGATGATCTATATTCCACGCGGCTTCGCCCATGGTTTCTGCACGCTGTGCGATCATTGCATCGTACAGTATAAAGTAGATTCGAAATTCTCTCCCGCAGAGGATGGCGGCATCCGCTGGAATGATCCGTTGGTCGCTGTGAAATGGCCGACGGAAACGCCGATTCTCTCTGAAAAAGACAAGAATCTGCCTACGCTGGAGATGTTCATTTCGCAAAATAAAGGGCTTGATTCGGTATGAGATATATAGTCACCGGAGCGGGAGGATTTATCGGAAGCTCTTTGTGCGAGCAGCTTCGCCGGGAAGGCCATGAGGTGGTACGGATCTTCCGCAGCCTTCCGGAGCATGCAGCCGATGCCGGAGCAGCCTATGAGGATATCGCGGCGGATGTGATCTCGGACGGATTTCCCGGGCTCAGCACCTGTGGGGATGCCGTTATTCATCTGGCAGCCGCCAACGATATCGTTTCCAAGAATGGCCGGGAAGGAATTAAGCTCTCCTTGATCGGGACCAAAAATGTGCTGGATTTTGCCGTAAACAACAAAATACAGCAGATGATATTCTTTTCGACTATACAGGTGCTCGGATCGGAACTCCAAGGGATGATCACGGAAGAGTCGTCAGTCCTTCCTGAGAACGATTATGCCGCCAATCATGCGGTAGCTGAACTTTATACGGAAATGTACGCAAGAAAAGGGCTGCTGCGAGCGGTCAGCATCCGGCCGACGAATGTGTACGGCCACTTTGCGTCTCCGACCATCAACCGCTGGAGCCTGGTTCCGGCCTGCCTGTGCAGGGAAGCATTCTTTAACAAGACCATTACGATTCGCTCCTCGGGAAGACAAAGAAGAAACTTTGTTAGTGTTGACACTGTGGCCAAGGTGACAAGCGCCGTGCTGGCGAACTTCCCGGCTTCCTACGACACGCTGAATCTCGGCTCCCCATTTCATATGACCATTCTGGAAGCTGCACAAAGTGTAAAGGAAGTTCACGATGAAATGTACCCCGATCCGGTTCAGCTGCTCGTTCAAGGGGAGGAGCCCCGGCAGGAGAACCGGTTCGAAATAACCCTGCGGAAACTGGAAGACCGGTACGGATTCAAGGAACACCTGGGGGTCGAGGATTTCCGCAAGGAGATCCGCCTCATCTTCCTCAGCCTGGAGCGTTCAGCTCAATGAGCGTTAAAGGGCGGGGCTGCCTTCCTTATTCAAAATTGCAAAGAAAGCTAAGAAGCCAGCAAGCCTTTCGGTTGTTGAAAGACTTGGCTGGCTTCTGCTTTTTCTAGGAATCAGGGCAATCGCTCCGACATCAAGAGACGAGGTCAGATTGGCCCTCATTTTAGTTCATCGCGATTGAAAAACAATTAAAGTGCATCTTTTTTCTGTCAAAAACGTTGATTCGCAGGGAAGACCTACGAATTTACAGGAATTTGGGGCTCTGCTGACTGAAGTTGAGGCTGTACGGGAAAATAAGTGTATTTTTGCAGGCTCGTTATCGAACATATATTCTCATATAACCAAAAGATGCATAATTTCAGGCATTCTGCGCTATCCGCTTCCATTCGAGCAGCACCGTCTGCCGGCCTAAATCCCATCACAAAAAAGGGCATCCCACCAGCCCTTTCCATGGCTTGCGGGACACCCAACAACCTCTCCTGAATCAGCCACCCGCCTGCTCAAACATCCTAATCTGTGCGCGGCAGAGCTCCAGCAGGTCTTCCCTATTCAAATAAGCCTTATACCAGGCGGCAGTCTGAGCCAAGGCGGAATCCAGATTCCATCTGGGACGCCAGCCCAGCCGGGCCTTAGCCTTGGAGCAGTCAAGCTTCAGCGCGGCGGCTTCATGAAGCTTACCATCAGGCACAACCTCATAAGCCGCTCCCTCTCCCCATAAACGGCAAAAACGGCTGATCACCGATTCGACGCTCTGCGCATCCTGCTCCTCCGGCCCGAAGTTCCAGGCTTCCGCATACCGCACTCCTTCTTCATACAGCCGCTGAGCCAGCAGCAGATAACCGCCAAGCGGCTCCAATACATGCTGCCAGGGGCGTACCGAGTGCGGACTTCGAATGACCAAGGGAACTTGATTGCGGAAGGCTCTGAAGCTGTCCGGGATCAGCCGTTCACCGGCCCAATCTCCGCCCCCGATCACATTGCCCGCTCTTGCGGACGCCACGGCCACTCCATGCTCCTCATACCGGCTGGGGTTAAAAAAGGAATCCCGATACGAAGCGGTGACGAGCTCGGAGCAGGCTTTGCTGTTG
>NZ_ASSD01000447.1 GCF_000520715.1 Paenibacillus zanthoxyli JH29 | reverse complement strand
GGCCGCGATCATTGAGCCTGCCAGAACTTCTTGCAGACGTCCCTCGATTCCCATACTGCCCGCCGCCCCGAACAGCGCATCCAGTCCCATGCCCGTTGTCAAAATCGTCCAGTCGGGAGGATTGCGCGTCCAAGACTCCAGCCCTTGACGGAGCTCTTCGCCGTCCAGAAACACGGTGCCCTGAGCGGGCCGCAGCAGTGCGGTGCCTCCCATGTTGCTCACCAGCTTCGCCAGCTCCTCCGATTTGCGCGGACCGGCAAGGGCGACGGTGATACCTGTTAATTGATCTGCCATGATGCTCCCCTCCCTTCTTCTCTCCTTGCTGTTTGCCTAACAGTATACTTGCAAGGAGACTCAAAAAGAAAGCTCTAGCTGGCTATTCCTGCTTGACTTTCCTCTTCCGCCGGATCATTCCCGGTCTCAGCCGGGTCTTCGTTAAGCTTCTCTGCGGCAGCGGAATCGTACAGCTTGAAGCGGCTGACCAGATTTTGCAGTTCGTCGGCCAGACGGCTGAGATCCGACGTTGACGAACCGATTTCCTCAACCGAGGCGAGCTGCTGCTGCGCTGCGGCCGAAATCGTCTCCGTGTTCGCGGAGGTTTCTTGGGAAATGATGCGGATAGCTTCCATCGCCTGTTCCATGCCGTCCGCTTCCTGTGACAGGGCGCGAACCCCTTCGCACATCACTTCGATTTTTTCCGCCGCACCCTTGACCGCTCTGCGGATCCGCGAGAAGGAACGACCGGTCGTATCAACGGCCATAATTCCTTCAGAAACCTTCTCTTTGGCATTGTTCATTGTTTCTATAGCTATCTTCACTTCGCTGTGAATGGAAGAAATAACCTCCGAAATTTGACTGGCTGATTTCTCCGATTCCTCGGCCAGCTTGCGGACCTCCGCAGCGACGACTGCGAAGCCGCGGCCTTGCTCCCCGGCTCTTGCCGCCTCGATGGAAGCGTTAAGCGCCAGCAGGTTCGTCTGCCGGGCAATACCCGTAATGATGCCAACGATTCCTACGATGCGGCCGCTGCGTTCATTTAGCTTGTCGATGACGGCTCCAAGCTCCTCAACCGTCTCGTGGATACCATTGATTTTGTCGACGACCTGAATGACAGAATCGTTGCCCTCCGCCGCTGAGCGGGTAGTTTTATCCATCATCACCGTTACTTCATCCATATTGGCGGAAATGCTCTTTACCTCTGCGATAGTCGCGACCGTGCCTTCCATCCCTTGGTTTATACTCTTAACCTGCTGCTCGCTGCCGGAAGCTACTTCCTGAATGGCAATGGTCACATGCTCGATCGCCTGGGTCGTCTGCTCGGCACCGGCCGTCAGCTCGGCCGCCGAGGACGATACATTGTCGGTCATTTCCCGAACGCCAAGTATCATCTCCCTGAGACTTGCAACCATCGTTTTGAAATTGGAGGCCAGTTGACCGATTTCGTCCTTTCCGAAGGAACCGATATCCTGAGACAAATCCCCCTTACTGATCACTTCCGTTGCTTTGCTGAGTCTGTTCAGAGGCAAGAGCAAGGAACGCAGAATAAAGAAAATCGGAACTAGCCCAAGCAGCAGGGAGGCTACAATGACAATAAGGGCAGTCGTACGGATACCATCGGACGCGCCGGTAATTTCACTGGTGTTGATTGTGCCAGCGATTCTCCATCCGGTCAGCTTATTAACCATGTAGGTGAGGCTTTTCTTCTCTCCATCAAAGGTATATTCGAATGTGCCGGAATCCTTCTTGAACATTCTGGTTACAAAATCCAGGGAGGATACCTGGCCAAGAGGCTCCGTGGGATGCATCACGAACCTTTTGCCGCTGTCCATAATCAGGATATAACCTTTCTTGCCGACCTTAAGATCGACCAGACCCGCGAGCTGCTTCAAATTCAATTGAAGAACAAATACGCCGTTTCCGTCTTTAAGCATAGAGGATAAGGAGACAACGGTCTCCTTATTTGCGTTATTAAAAACCGGTGAGATCACTACACCCTTTCCTTTTTTGACGGCGCTCACATAAGCATCCTCAAGGCGAGGGTCGTATCCGCTGGGCGGAGTGGTATCGGAGGCTTTTATAACTTGGCCCGCTCTTGTCGTTACGTATGCGTCCAGCACATCGGGATGTAACGCCGCGTATTCCTTCACTCTTTTTTTCAATTCGGCGTAACCTTCCTCGATCGTCTTGCTATCGGTCCCGACTGAGGAGATGGCATCGACAAAATAATCTACATCGTTTATTTTGGACTGAATATTCGAATTAACGATCTCATTGACAGCCTCGACGCTTTCCTGCGCATTAATGATAAGCTGATCCGATACAGCGCTGCTGGCTGTCCGGTAGGTGAGCATTCCGATGATGATGCCCGGTACCATCAATACAATTAAATAAGTGGCAATTAATCTTGTGCGCAGAGTCAAGCCGGCCTTGGCTTTCTTTGGCATTTTGTCTGTTCCCCCATTCAACTGGATAAATTAGGAAGCAAAGAGTTGAGTAATATAATGATATATCGGCAATCATTAGCCATAATTCTACTGTTTCTCCGGAATTCCCTTATAAAAATATCCAGTTGATCCATAAACGGACACAAATAGGGCTTCTCGGCCTGGCAGACCGGAAAGCCCTATTTAATCTTCGCCCTGGCATTAGGACGGACGTTTAGCCATTGGTTCATCGGTTCAGTTAACAGCCTTATTTTGGCAGGCAGAACAGATACCTCCAAAGACGACATGCGCATGTCCGATCGTATAACCGGTTTCTTTCGCAACGGCCTCCATCCAATGCTCCGGCACATGACTCATCACTTCATCCACCGCTCCGCACCGCTCGCAGATAATATGCTGGTGGTCGTCCATTCTCGCATCATAACGGCTGGCTGCCTCTCCCAGCTTCAGTTCTCTGATCAATTGTTTATCCGCGAGATAGCGAAGCGAATTGTAAACTGTGCCATAGGCAAGATTATGCCCCTTCTCCACCAGACGGTTCATAACCTCCGCCGCAGTCGGATGGTCATGTGATTCGCGGACAATATCGTAGACGGCTTGGCGTTGGGAAGTCAGATTTAGATGTCTCACTTCGATCATCCTTACTTTATTTTTAGATCAAGTATAAATCGTTGGCGTATTCCGGTCAATATTCTGAGCTCAAGCCTGAAAAAGATTTCCCAGTTGTTTGAGGACTGTAATTGTTACTAAAAATTCGATTGTTTTCGACAATTTTCCGCAACATTATTCGACATTTTTCAGATAAAATAAGCAAGAGCCGCAATTGGAACGGCCACTTTATCCAAGGAGCTCCTGATATTACCATGATGATAATAAAAATGATCAATAGCCTATTTGCCAACTTTTGCATACTTGTTGCTTTTCTCTTCCTGTCGGGCATGTTGTCCAAAAAGTATGCTGTTATCGGCCGTTCTAACAGCAGGGGCTCCAGCATCGGCATCGGACTGCTCTTCGGTTTGTTCGGTATGATTCTGATGGAGTATTCTTTTCCGGTTGGGCCGGGAGTTTATGCTAATCTCCGTCATTTAACGATTGTTATTGTGTCCGCCTATATCGGCTGGCTCCCCGCTGTAATTTGTGCGGCTGTCTTAGCCATAAGCCGGGTACTTATCTATGGCTTGGTCGATACTTCGGTATCGGCGTTCGTCTCCCTGGTGCTTATCGGTCTCTGCTGCAGCGGAATTTCCGTACTCCGCTGGTCGCGAATGCGTAAGGTAATGGTCGGAAACTTGATTAGTATGGGGATCTGCCTCGCGGGATTTATTATCAGTCTGGGAGACCTCAAAATCATCATGGAATTCTTTCCGTTGCAGCTTGGCGTCACTCTTGCTGCCGGACTGGCCGTTTATTATATAGCCGAATATATTCAGCGTTCCAATGATCTGTATGCCCAGCTTGAAGTACGGGCGGCTACGGACTATCTGACCAATCTCAACAATTTGCACCAGTTCCACCGCCATTTGGACACGGAGATGGCCCGGGCCGAGCGGCATGGGGAAAGCCTGTCACTGCTCCTTATCGATATCGATCATTTCAAGAATATTAACGACACCTACGGCCATCCTGCGGGAGACGCCGTTCTGAAGCAGCTGGCCCGCCGCCTCTGCAATCATTCCCGGTCTTATGATGTCGTATCCCGCAACGGCGGGGAAGAATTTACGATCCTGCTCCCCGACTGCCCGCTCCGTCAGGCGCAAAAAGCCGGGGAACGCATCCGGGCCGCTGTGGAGAACGACCGCTTCTTGCTTCCTTCGGGCAATAAGATCCATCTTACCGTATCCATCGGGGCCGCATCCTATCCGGAAAATATACAAGATGCGGACGGAGACCTGCTTAGCCAATACGCGGACAAGGCGCTCTATGCAGCCAAGAACTCGGGGAGAAACAAGGTTTGTGCCGCCGATACTTACGTGGAAGGCTGAGGATAAGCGCCATTTAATGATTTGCATGACCTCCTATCGTCGCAGCTGCCGGGCCGATTGCTGCAAGAATGCGCCCCGCAGCGAGTTTCTTTTACCTATTTAGTGGTAATAACTGAAACGACGACTGTATAATTAGGGAGGAATACGAGATGGACCCAGAAAACAAATGGCAAGAAAAGCTGCCCAAGCTGCCGGAATCGCTGTGGAGAGGAACGACGGAGCTGCCCTCTTTTCCCCGGCTCACCGAGGACCACGCTACCGACATCGCCGTAGTAGGCGGCGGCATAACAGGAATTACCACGGCTTATTTGCTGGCGGACGCCGGCTTCAAGGTCACGCTGCTGGAAGGAAGCGAGCTGTTCTCCGGCACAACGGGCTTCACAACCGCCAAGATTACGGCGCAGCACGGCCTAATCTACAGTGATCTGGCGAAGCGCTTTGGCGAGGATAACGCCAAGGCCTACTTCCGCTCCAACAGCGAGAGCCTGGAATGGATCGTACAAACGGCGAAGAAACTCGGGGTATCCTGCGGCTTGGAGCGCGAGGATGCTTATGTGTACGGCTACCCGGACGACACGAAGGCGCTGAAGCAGTTGGAGGCCGAATTTGAGGCTTACCGCAAGCTGGGACTGCCGGGAGAATGGGTGGATGATATATCGCTGCCTATGCGCATTGCAGGGGCGATCAAGCTTCCGGGACAGGCCCGCTTCCATCCGCTTGCATATCTAAAAGGGCTGCTGGAGGCTTTTCTGGACAAGGGTGGAATCGTCTATGAGCACACCACGATCAGCAGAGACGTGGAGAATGAGGGGGGCCTGACGCTCTTTACGGAGCGGGGACAGCATCGTATCAAGTGCCGCCACGCCGTATCGGCCTCCCACTATCCCTTCTATGACGGGGGAGAGGTGTATTTTGCGCGCCTGCATGCGGACCGCGCGTACTGCCTGGCTTTCGAGCCCGAAACCGGCTACGAAGGCGGCATGTACTTAAGCGTCGGCCAGCCCCGGCGATCCCTCCGAGCGGTTGAGTGGGAAGGTAAACGGCTGGTCATTGCCGCCGGCGAGAGCCACAAAGCGGGACAAAGCGGCTGTACGATCAAGCATTACGAGAATCTGGAGGTTTTCGCCGGAGAGCTTCTGGGCATCCGCCGGATTCCTTACCGTTGGTCCACACAGGATCTGGTTACGGTCGATCAGGTCCCTTACATCGGTAAAATGTCCGGAGACAAGGAAATTTATGTCGCCACCGGCTTTGCCAAATGGGGAATGACGAGCGGCACGCTGGCTGCGCGGATGATTGCCGATCAGATTCAGGGTAAAAGCAGTCCGTATACGGAGCTTTACGACCCGTCCCGGTTGAATCCAAATCCGGGTATCAAGAATCTTCTAGTGCAGAACGCCAATGTCGCCAATGAGCTTATCACGGGCAAGCTGGAGTTCACGTTTAAGAAGATTGACGACCTGGGACTGGACGAAGGCGGAGTCGTCCGCCATGATGGCAAGCAGGTCGGAGCATACAGGGACTCCGAAGGCGGGGTTCATCTCGTAGACAGAACCTGCACGCATATGGGCTGCGAATGTCATTGGAACGAGAGCGAACGCTCCTGGGACTGCCCGTGCCACGGCTCCCGTTACTCCTATGACGGTGAGGTAATCGAAGGACCGGCGACCCTGCCGCTGGCCAAACCGGACCTGATGCCTGTCTCTGTCCGGTTAACCGGACAGAGACAGAAACTTATTAAAGTTAAAGGAGAGGAACAAAACAGATGGAACTTAGAGGAAAAACCGCAGTCATTACCGGCGCCGGCAAAGGCATCGGCAAAGCACTGGCCCTGACGCTTGCCAAGGAAGGCGCCAATCTGGGATTGATCTCCCGGACCGCCGCCGATTTGGAGGCTCTGAAAGCAGCCATCAACGAAGCATACGACGTGAAAGTCAGCATCGCCGCAGCCGATATATCGGTCCGTGAAGAGGCAGAGCGCGCGGTTGCCGCAATCCAGAACGAGCTCGGCACGTTCGACGTCCTGATCAACAACGCCGGCGTCGCCAATTTCGGCACGCTGGTAGACATGGACCCGGAAGTGTGGAAGCGTCACATCGACATCAACCTGTTGGCGTCTACTATGTTACCCGAGCCGCGCTGCCTTCCATGATCGAGAACAAAGCTGGCAGCATCATCAACATCTCGTCCACGGCCGGAGAGCGCGGCTTTGCCACCGGCTCCGCCTACTGCGCGTCCAAATTCGCGCTGATGGGCATGACCGAGGCGCTCTTCCAGGAAGTGCGCAAGTTCAACATCCGTGTTACCGCGCTGACGCCAAGCACGGTCAATACCCCGCTGGCGGTGAATGCCGGTCTGCCGATCGGCGACGAAGACCGGATGATGCAGCCCGAAGATGTCGCCGAGCTTGCGCTGACGGCGCTGAAGCTGCCGGACCGCGTATTCATCAAGACGGCGGGCATCTGGACAACCAATCCGCAATAAGCTCTTGTCTTAAAGCCCTTCATCCATTCTTAGCGGGAGGTTTGCAGCTATGCTCGTAGTCACGAATACGATTAAGGTCAAGGAAGGCGCCGGAACGGCGCTGGCCCAGCGGTTCGCCGGGGCAGGCGGCGTGCAGGATATGCCGGGCTTTGTCCGCATGGAGGTATGGCATGGCAGTGCCAAAGAGGGCGTGGAAGAACTGAAAATCTGTACGGTGTGGGAGAATGAGGAAGCATTTAAAGGCTGGACGTCCAGCGAAGCCTTCCGGCAGTCCCATCGGGGCGCAGGCGGCAACGAATCGATTCTCGGCGCTTCGCTCGACAAGTACGAGCTGCTGTTCACCCGCACTCCCGGCCAGTAAACCGGAGCGGCTAAGGCCATGCAGAAATAAACAAGCGCAGAACCGCTTTCCCTTACAGGGATGAGCGTTTCTGCGCTTGTTTTTCTATGAACGCTTAGACAGCATCCGACAGCTCGCCGTCCGAGAACTGGCTGTTATACAGATCGGCGTAGAAACCGCCTTGTGCCAGCAGCTCTTCGTGTGAGCCCTGCTCGATGACGGTGCCGTGGTTCATCACGAGAATCAAATCGGCGTCGCGGATGGTCGATAGGCGGTGGGCAATAACAAAGCTGGTTCTGCCCCGCATTAGCGTGTTCATCGCCGTTTGAATTTGCACCTCCGTCCGGGTGTCGACGCTGCTTGTAGCTTCGTCCAGAATCAGTATCGATGGGTCTGCCAGAATGGCGCGGGCAATAGTCAGCAGTTGTTTTTGCCCCTGCGAAATGTTGGAGGCCTCTTCATTTAGCACGGTGTCATAGCCCATCGGCAGCGTGCGGATGAAATGGTCGGCATGCGCCGCCCTGGCTGCCCGCACCACATCCGCCTCAGTCGCGCCTTCGCGTCCGTATGCGATATTGTCGCGGATCGTGCCGTTGAAGAGCCACGTATCCTGCAGCACCATGCCGAACCGGGCGCGGAGCTCGCTGCGCTTCATGTCCGTAATATCCACACCGCCGATCAGAATCTCGCCGCCGTTCAGCTCGTAGAACCGCATCAGCAGGTTGATCAGCGTCGTCTTGCCCGCTCCGGTTGGACCTACAATCGCGATGGTCTGTCCCGGCTTGACCTTAATATTCATATCTTCGATCAGTATGGCATCTTCCTTGTATCCGAACCTCACGTGGCGGAACTCAACCGCTCCCTCTTCAGGCCCGGTCTTCCCGGCCAAGGCTGCTGACGTTTCCGGCACTTCCTCTTCCTCGTCCAGCAGTTCAAATACGCGCTCTGCGGAAGCGATGGTGGACTGAATAATGTTGGCGATGTTGGCCGTTTGGGTAATCGGCATCATGAACTGGCGCGAATACTGGATAAACGCCTGGATGTCGCCGACCTCAATCATTTTTTTGGTGACAAAAATCCCGCCGACCACGCAGACCAGCACATAGCCCAGGTTGCCGATGAACATCATCAGCGGCATAATGATGCCGGACATAAACTGCGCGCGCCAGCCGGAATCGTAGAGCTGCTCGTTGATCCGGTCAAATTCCTTGAGCGATTCCCGCTCCTGTCCGAACGCCTTGACGATCCGGTGACCCGTGTACATCTCCTCGACATGGCCATTCAGCTGGCCGAGCGATTTCTGCTGTCCGACAAAGTACGTTTGGGAACGCTTGGTGATGCCCATAATCGCTATAAAGCTGAGCGGCAGCGTAATGATCGTGATGAGCGTCAGCCACGGGCTGATCGTCAGCATCATGACAATGACGCCGATAATCGTAATGACCGATGTTATAAGCTGGGTCAAGCTCTGCTGCAGCGTCGTACTGATATTGTCGACGTCATTGGTTGCGCGGCTTAAGATTTCCCCATGCGTCCGGGAATCAAAATATTTCAGCGGCAGCCGTTCCAGCTTGCCGTTGATCTCTTCACGCATGTTGAATACGATACTCTGCGCCACACCGGCCATGACATACTGCTGTACGTAGCCAAAGAGGGCGCTCAGCAGATACAAACCGGCCAAAATAAGCAAAATTTCATTAATATAGCCAAAATCAATACTTGCTCCCGGCACGCCCTTCATTCTGCTAAAGACACCTTCGAACAGCTTCGTTGTCGCCTTGCCCATAAGCTTCGGGCTTAAGATGCTGAATACCGTACTCAGGATAGCTGTAATCAGTACGACCAGCAGTTGAGTTTGCTTCGGACGCAGATACCCGACCAGCCGCCGCAACGTTTTTTTGAAATCCTTGGCTTTTTCCGGCGGCAGCATCATGCCGCCTCCTCCGAACCCTCCAGGTCCTCCCCTCCGTGCCGGCGGCTGGGCGGGACGCTTGTATTCCTGTTGGTTGTCACTCATGCGATTTCCTCCTCTGACAGCTGCGAAGCCACGATTTCACGATAGACATCGCTCTTTGCAAGCAGTTCGCTGTGGCTGCCGATACCGGCAATTCGGCCTTCTTCCAGCACGATAATCCGGTCCGCATCCATAACGGTGCTGACCCGCTGGGCGACGATCAGTACGGTCGATTCAAGCGTCTCCCCTCGGAGAGCGGCGCGGAGCTTGGCGTCGGTCTTGAAGTCAAGCGCGGAGAAGCTGTCGTCGAACAAATAGATTTCCGGCTTCCGTACGAGCGCCCGCGCGATCGAAAGACGTTGCTTCTGTCCGCCGGAGACATTGCCGCCCCCTTGGGCGATTTCCGAATCAAAGCCGTCTTTCATCTCGGATACAAATTCCAGCGCCTGAGCGACCTCGGCCGCATGCTGGACTTCTTCATCCGTAGCCTCTTTCATGCCGTACCTGATATTCTCTTTCACGGTGCCGGTGAACAGTACTGCCTTCTGCGGCACATAGCCGGTCTTGGCGCGAAGCTCTTCTTGGGTCAGCATCCGTACATCAACCCCGTTCACCAGCACCTCGCCTTCAACCACATCGTAGAAGCGGGGAATAAGGCTGAGCAGGGTTGATTTGCCGGAGCCCGTCCCGCCGATAATCGCCGTCACCTCTCCCGGACGGGCGCTAAAGCTGATATTCGATAAAGCCGGCTGTTCCGCTCCCGGGTAGGAGAACGAAACGTTCTTGAATTCCACGCAGCCGTGAAGAGCCGATTGGTCCGCCAGAGTGGTCTTGACTTCGGGATCAGTAATTTCCGGCACCATATCAAGCACCTCATTGATACGAATGGCGGAAGCCGAAGCGCGCGGAATGAGCACGAACATCATGGAAACCATAATAAGCGAGAACATGATCTGCATGGCATATTGAATGAACGCCATAAGCGAGCCGACTTGAAGTTCGCCGCTATCAATCCGCATGCCGCCGAAGTACAGAATGCCAAGCATGGAGAAGTTCATGACGAACATCATCATCGGCATTAGCAGAGCCATAATCTTGTTGACCTTGATAGCCGTATCCGTCAAGTCTCTATTGGCCGCGCTGAAGCGCTTCTGCTCATGCTGAATCCGGTTGAAGGAGCGGATGACGCGAATACCGACCAGATGCTCGCGCAGCACCAGATTCAGCTTATCCAGCTTGAGCTGGTTCGCCTTGAAGAGAGGCAGCCCTTTTAAGCCCACGTAAGAAATCGCCAGGGCAAGCACCGGTATGACGACGACAAAAACGAGGGAAAGCTTGGCATTCTCGGACACCGCCATAATAATGCCGCCGATCATCATCATCGGAGCCCCGACCATCATCCGCAGCAGCATCATCAGCACCGTCTGCACTTGGGTAATGTCATTCGTCGTCCGCGTAATGAGGGAAGCGGTCCCCAGTTGATCAAATTCGGTCAGCGTAAAGTTTTCCACATGACTGAACACCCGCGAACGCGTGTTGCGCCCAAAGCCCATAGCCACTTTGGCTGACAAAAAGCTGGCAACAACGGAACAGAGCGCGCCGCCGCCCGCCACCAGCAGCATAAATCCGCCAATTTTCCAAATAAAATCCTGGTCCTGCTGTACAATCCCCTTGTCAACGATGTCGGACATCAAGGTAGGGAGGTACAGATCGCCCATCGACTGCAAAAATACAAGCAGAAGAATGACGGCAATCGGCAGCGAAAAAGGCTTTAATTGTTTGAATAGCTTAATCATTGCTCTCATCTCCGTTCGTTGGTAACCGTTCAAGGTCACATCTATTCTCCTGGGTGAAGGTGTGAACTTTCATTAGAAGGTCCGCCAGCCGGTTGCTGTCTTCTTCGCCCAGATAATCCACGAGCTTGCTTAGGATCGCGTCTCTATGCTTTTTCGCCTTTTTCGCAACCCTGCAGCCGCGTTCGGTCAAATTGACGCGCACCACTCTCCGGTCCCCCGGGTCGGCCTGCCTGAATACCAGTTCCTTTGCTTCGAGGCTGTTGATGAGCTGGGTGACTGTCGGCGGCGTCAGCCCCAGCAAGCGGCTAATTTCCGACACCTTGAGCCCCTGCTTTCCAAAATGGGTATTTCGCGCGATGCACATCATTAGTGTAGTCTCACTGGGTTTATTCCCTTCGGCGGCATGCCTCCAATGCGCCTTATGCAACTGCTGCAAAGCGAACAACAGCTTATGAGGCACTTTGTTGTTATCATCTTCTTCTATCCCAATGTTGTCCCTCCCATGCAGGTGTCTTTCCGTTAGATTTAGTTAGCACATCTAATAATTATACAGTTTATTATTTAGGCATACTAATTATATTTTCGCCTATGTCCGTTGTCAAACCTTGAAATCGCTATTATTTATTAAATTAAAAAAGACCCTCCGCCATTCCGGCGAAAAGGTCTTGGAATTATTGGTATTGATGAAGCTAATTCATCGTTCTCCTCGAATTGGAGCCATCACTCCTATGGCGGCTGCTGCTCTTGCGAGTGCGAAGATTTTCCATCATTTTGTTCTGCGCAAGCAAGATATAACTGTCGAGGCGTTCGCTTAGCTCAACAACCGTACGGTCGCTGAGACTCCGCTCTTGGGCAACCTCCAGCAGTTCGCATCTGAGGCTCTCTATAGTTAGAGATAATTCTTCTTCCCTGCATTCTCTCAGCACTGCGTCACCTTCTCTCTATTACCTTTAAACTCTATTATAATTCATGATGCCAAAAAAGCATATTTTACAGAAAAAGAAAAATATGTCGTTGATCCAACTTTTTCATGATGACCGTTTAAGCGTCCGTGCAAAGTTTACCTCTCCCTCAGCAAGCCCTGGGCAAAAGCGATCCACTCGCGGGCGGCAAAGGACAGGTAACGGTCTCTTCGCCAGATCATGCCAAGCTGCCACGGGATGGCCGGCTCGGTCATTGTGATTACCGATATGCGCGAACGGTCCATATCGCGGCAGATCGTCTGCGGCAGCAGCGCGATGCCCAGCCCGGCAGCCACCATCTGGGCAATCAGATCCCACTGGGCACTCTCGTATACCACCATCGGCTGAAACCCCGATTTGACGCATTCGGCGATCACGCGGTCATGCAAGGCGAAGTCCTCGCGGAACAGCACAAACTCCTCATCCTTCAGCTCTACCAGAGGAACCGAACTCCGCCCGGCCAGCCGGTGTCCGAAAGGGACCAGCAGCTCCAATCTTTCTTCGGCAAAGGAGAAAATATGAAATCGGTCTTCACTGACGGGAAGCACAACGACACCGATATCAAGCACGCCGGTCTCCACATCATTTTCCACTTTCTTCGCCCCGTCCTCGTACAGCCGGATCGTGACGTCCGGATATTTATGGTGAAATCGGCCGATCACCGACGGAAAAAAGTTGGCCCCCACCATGGGCGGCAGGCCGATGCGGATATGGCCCTGCTTCAGGCTGCGCAGGCTGTCCAGCTCAGAGGAGAGACTGTGGAAAGATTCAACGATATTCTGGGCTTTGGCGAGCAGAATCTCGCCCGCGTCGGTCAGCTTAATACTCTTGCCTTCCCGGTAGAACAAATCCGCCCCAAGCTCTTCCTCGATCTGCCGAATCATCTTGCTGACCGTGGGCTGAGTTATATATAATGATTTGGCCGCTTTCGAGAAGCTGTTCAGACGAGCCGCCTCCACAAAATACTGCAACTGCCTGATGTCCAAAAGTCAATCCTCCTATATAGATAAAATGAATATCATCCATTCGATATATTCATTTTACCTATGAAAATAAATGTTGTAAAATTTCAATATAGCTTGAAAGGGGCGGGCCTTATGAGAAAACTAATGATTGGAATGCTGCAAGTAGGTGCGCTGACCGTATTCTCCCTATTCATGGGTAAACTTAGCTCTTGGCTGCATCTTCCGATTCCCGGAAGCATTATCGGCATGGTGCTGTTATTCATCCTGCTGGAGACCGGCGTCATCCGGCTTGGCTGGGTGGAGGCAGGGGCATCCTGGCTGCTGGCCGAGCTGCTGCTATTCTTCGTTCCCTCCGCTATCGGTGTTATGAAATACACATCATTGCTTGAGACAGACGGTCTTAGCTTACTGGCGATTATACTAGCGGGAACTTTTATCGTTATGACCAGTTCGGGACTGCTCACAGCCCTTATCTTCAAAGTCAAGGAGGGAAGACATCATGCTGACCGGACTTCTGTTTCTGGTTCTGACTCTCGGAGTTTATCTGATCTCTAAACGGATTTACGCGGCCAAGACGAAAATGTACTTGTCGCCACTGATCATTACGCCGCTGTTAATTATCAGCTTCCTGCTGATGACGGGCGTATCCTTTGATTCCTACAATGCGGGAGGCAAATGGCTTACCGACCTGCTTCAGCCGGCAACAGTTGCCTTTGCCATCCCTTTGCATAAGAACTTCAAGGTGCTCAAAAAGCACGCCGCCGAGATTGCGGCAGGCGTGCTGTCAGGTACGGTAATGGCGGTTATATCCTCCGTTCTCCTGGCCAATTGTCTGCATCTCAGCAGCAATCTGGCAACAAGCCTGGTGCCCCGGTCGGTAACTACACCGATTGCTATGAATATCTCGCAGAACATTGGGGGCATACCAAGCATTACGGCGGTATTCGTCATTATGACCGGCGTACTTGGCACGCTGATGGGACCGTTGGTCCTTCGCCTCTTCCGCATTGATAATGAAGTTGCGCGCGGAGTATCGCTGGGAACCGCTGCGCACGGTATGGGCACTTCCAAAGCTTTTGAGCTAAGTTCGCTGACCGGAACCATTTCTAGTATCGCGATGATCCTGACCGCGCTGTTTACGCTCAGCGTAACGCCGGCTCTACTCGCGGTCTTCCTCCGTTAGGCCGCCCCGGCTTGGGCCGCAGACACCCGCTTCGAGCTATAGCTCCCGAGCGAGTGTCTTTTTTTCGTCCTGCCCACCGAGTGGACTTACAGCTTCACCGGCACTTCCTTGCGGGCCGACTCCAAAGCCGCGCAGGTGACCTTCAGCGTCTTGTAGGCGTCCGCGTAGTCGCTGAGTATCCCGCTCCGGTCGCCGGTACGGACGGCATGGAGGAACGCTTCGCTCTCCGACACGTAGGGATTGCCGCTGCTGGCGTATTCGGTGCTGTTTCCGTCCCGCACCTCCAGCAGACGCTGCGGGTTCCAGTCAAACAGCCCGCGGTCATTGTAGAAACTGAGGCCGACCTTGCCCACCTCACCGGGAAGGACGCAGGTGTTGGAGATACTTGCCACAATGCCGCTCGCGAGCTTCAGCGATACCGTCCCCACATCCGCGACGCTGACGCCGCTCCGCTCTTCATGCATAACGCGGCTGCCGAACATCGCATACACCTCGGTCACATCGCCAGCCAGGTAGCGCAGCAGATCCACAATATGCGTCGTCTGCTCAATGAATTGTCCGCCGGACCGCTTCTGATCGCGCCACCACGCTGCTTCGGGCATACTGCCCATCCACTGCCCGACAACCATCCCGATTTTATCGCCCTTCAGCAGTTCTTGCAGCCGCTTGACGTTGTCCTGATAACGGAAATGATAGCCGACGGAGGTCAGAAGCCCGCTCTCCTCGATATCCTGCAGAAGACTGGCCGGAATTTCCGTACTGGTCCCAAGAGGCTTCTCAACGAAAAAAGGAATGCCTCTTCGAATCAGCGTCCGCTCAATTGCCCCGTGCTCGCCGGGCGGCACGCAAATGTAGACGGCGTCCAGCCTATGGGCGTCCAGCATATCCGCAAGATCCCCGTAGCCCTTAGCGGCATACTGCCGGGCCACCTCCTCCGCTTTGTCCTTGCCGGTGCCGCAGACCGCCGCAAGCTTGACCTCCTGCATACCGGCCAGCAAGCCGGCATGCATCTTGGCGAACCCTCCCGTCCCCACCATACCGATGTTAAGCGTCAATTCTAGATCCCTCCGTTTCTCTCAGATCATTTATCCAATCACCCGGTAGTCTCTCCATTCCTCCGGCAGCAGCCATAAATACGGGGGCTGCAAAAAGCGGTCATCTGCCAGCAAAATCACACCGGTATCGCTTTCACTGCGAATGAGACGCCCTCCCGCCTGCAGCACCTTACACATTCCCGGATACACGTAGGCGTAATCAAATCCGTTCTTGCCCTGGGCGCTGAAATATTCCCTCAGCAGGTTGCGCTCCAGCCCAAGCTGGGGCAGGCCGACGCCGACAACCATCACACCGCCTAGCCGGTCTCCCGGCAAATCGACCCCTTCCGAGAAAATCCCGCCCAGCACCGCAAATCCGAGCAGCGTCTCCGCGTTGCCAGGGCGAAAAGCTCCAAGAAACCTCTCCCGTTCCTCTTCGCTCATTCCGCTTCCCTGCACCAGCGTTCGGACCCCGGGCAATGCGGCGGTAAAAGCATCGTATACTTTCTGCAAATACTGGTAAGACGGAAAAAAGACGAGATAGTTCCCTTTGCGGGCAACCATCGCCGCGAGCGCCTCCGAGAGCGGTCCAAGCGAGCCATCCCGGTCGCGAAACCGCGTCGACACCGGCAATATGCCGACCTCCCACTGCTCCTTACGGAAGGGAGAAGGAATCGTGAGGCTGTAATCGTCCTCGCCCGCGCCGAGCATTTCCCGGTAATAATGGAGGGGCGACAGTGTCGCCGAGAAGAAAATCCGGCTGCGGAAGCCCTTGGATGACTGCGTCAATAAATGCGACGGGTCCAGATTGAACAGCTTCAGGAAGACGTCTCCTTTTTCCATTTCCGCATAAGTAATGTAGCGCTCGTCATACATCTTGCAGGCGCGCAGCATCGCCTGGGCGTCATAGTAGGCGTTAAGCAGCCCGTCCTCCTGCTCTTCTTCGGGGAGCAGCGCCGGAGCAGGGCTGAGCAGTTCACGCTCCGCCTCCTGCACGAACGCTTCCAGCAGGCCCGGCAGCTCCCCGGGATATATGCTCCATTTGCCCGAGACGGCCGGTTCGCACTCTTTGCGCAGAGCGATGAACAAGGCGTTCACGCTCCCCGCCGCGCCGCTGAGCGCGCGGTTCAGCTCCTTATAGCCGCGCTTCAGCGCCAGGAACGGCGCTTTGCGCAGGCCCGCTGAGTACATCTCCCGGCCCCGGTCAACCAGATTATGGGCTTCGTCGACCAGCAGCGCCGTATCTTTTTTCCGCTCCTCCAGGAGCCGCTTGAGGCCGATACGCGGATCGAAAATATAATTGTAATCGCAGATGACGGCGTCGCTTGCATACGCCGCGTCTAGCGACAGCTCGAACGGGCATACCGAATGCTTGCGGGCGTATTGTTCCAGAACATGGCGGTCCATCAGCGTTTCGCTGCCGAGCATATCCATCAGCGCGCCGTTGATCCGGTCATAATACCCGTCTGCAAACGGGCAATAGTCCGGCCCGCAGAGCCCTTCTTCGCGGAGACAGGCCTTTTCTTTGGCCGTGATCGTGACCACATGCAAATGGAGGCCGCGGGAGGCCATCAAGGCAAAGGCATCCTGCGCCGCTATCCGCGTGACGGTCTTGGCTGTTAAGTAGAACAAGCCGCGCAGCCTGCTCTCTCCCATCGCCTTGACCGCCGGAAATAGGACGGACATCGTCTTTCCGATGCCCGTCGGCGCCTGAGCGAACAGGTTCACACCGTCCGCAATCGACTTATAGACAGCGCCGGCCAAACGCCGCTGCCCTTCCCGGTAGGCCGGAAACGGAAATTCCAGCCTGCGAATGCTTTCGGTCCTGCGCTCCCCATGCTGAAGCAGCAGGGCCGCATAGGGGGCGTACGCCGCCGCCGTAGCACCCGCAAAGGCCGCCGCCTCTGCGGCGGACACGAGCCGCTCGAAGCTCCGCTCCTCCCCCGCCCTGCTGTGCACATAGGTAAGCCTGACCGTGATATCTGAAAGATCTCGTTCCAAAATAATCATATGCGCATACATTAAAGCCTGGGCCCAGTGCACCTCACGGCCCTTCTCCGGCAGCTCCGGCGCTCCGGTCGACTTGATCTCCTCGACGGTAAGGCTCCCGTCCGCAGACAGCAGCAGACCGTCGCAGCGCCCGAAGACAGCGATAATCAGTTCATCGCAGGGAATTTCCGTGCTGAGGTACACTTCCTTGCGGTCATCTTCTTTATACTGCTGCTGGATCTGCTGGTGTATGCGCGTTCCCTCTGCGAGAGAAGCGGTGCTGCGGAAGCCCGATTCAAGGCTGCCGCTGCGGTACACATACTCCACAAGCGTTCTTACTGAAATAGTTACGACGGAAGTCAAGGCGAGTCCCTCCTTTCCACAACTTTCCGGCTGTTCTTGCTGCGATTTTCTCCAATTTTGGCGATTCTCTTCTTCTGCGACTCTATTTCTCGCCGAAAAAGCGAATAGCGCCGCCAAGCATACCGCTTTACACCTTTTGGCGCATTATTTCTAGTTTTGACATTCCGTTTACATAACGGCATAATAAATTATGTTACGATGGCGATTTATTGTCTTTTATGCCGCACCGCTGTGGCGGAAACGGCATTTAGCATCCAGAAAGAAGGCGGTGCCGTGTCATTTATTAACGTTAGACGGTGGTTGGCTAAACCTTTTATTTTTTTCACCATCATGCTTATTCTTAAGAGCTATTTGGCCTGGGCGGTAATCTTCGGTAATCTGCTGCCATGGAAGTCGCTGCTGACCGAGATTCCCTTTGCCTGGGCGTTGTTCTGCATTATCGAGTGTTTCGCGTCAAAACGCAAGCTCGGCTATTATATGACGGTTAACCTGCTGGTAACGGGGATTTTTTTCGCGGCTATTATGTATTTCAAATATTATGGCGTCATCGTAACCTATCATGCGGCTGAACAGGTCAATCAGGTGACCGCCGTCAGCAACAGCGTATTTTCACTGATGGACCCTTATTATCTGCTTATTTTCGCCGATGTCATCGTGCTGGGATATTATTTTCTTTTTAACCGGAACGGCCGGATTTACAAAAAAGAGCAAATTAATCGGGGACGCGGCAGCCGGAAATTCTCGGCTCTGTTCGCCGCGTCGCTGGCGCTGTGTCTGTTCAATGTGCTGCCGAACAAAGCCAGCATGAACGAAATCAAGAAAGCGCAGGAGATGGGCATCCTCAATTATGAGGCCTATACCATCTTCGCTCAAGAAAAAATCGACTTGGTGAAGGCCAGCGACATTACACAGAAATCCATCGATTCGGCCAAGGGAATCAGCGCCCCTGCAAATCCGAAGCTTCAGGGAGCGGCCAAGGGCAAGAACCTGATTATCCTGCAGATGGAATCGCTGCAAAACTTCCTGATCGGCCTTACGATCGACGGCAAAGAGATCACGCCGAATTTAAATGCCGTGATGAAGCAAAGCCTGTATTTCCCGAACTTCTATCAAATGGTTGGCCAGGGCAACACCTCGGATGCGGAGTTCGTCGTCAATACGTCTTTTTACATCCCTCCCCGGGGCGCGGCCACCCAAATGTATGTCGACAAGGTGCTGCCGAGCCTGCCGCGTCTGATGGAGAAGAACGGCTACCAGACGGCCACCTTCCATACGAATGATGTAGAGTTCTGGAACCGCGGGGAGCTGTACAGTTCGCTTGGCTGGGGCAAATATTACGATCACAAGTTCTTTGGCGACGAGGACGTCTTCTTCTTCGGGGCTTCCGATGAGGTGCTGTACCGCAAAACGACAGCCAAGCTGAAGGAAATGAGCGCAAGCGGTCAGCCGTTCTATGCCCAGATCATTTCCATGTCGTCGCATCATCCGTTTACGATTCCCGAGGAAAAATACAAGATGAAGCTGCCGGAGCGTTATGAAGGCACCTTTGTCGGCGACTATATTCGGGCACAGAACTACGCCGACTACGCTTTTGGCCAGTTGGTCCAGGAGCTGAAAGAGACCGGACTTTGGGACAACAGCTTGATTATGATCTATGGCGATCACATGGGCCTGCCGATATACTCTCTTGATCATGACGACAAAGAGCTGATGACCGAGATTTACGGCCATGAATACGGGTATGCGAATATGACCAATATTCCGCTGATCATTCACGGCGCGGGCAGCGCGCAGCCGCAGACTCTGGAGCAAGTAGGCGGAGAGATTGACATTTTGCCGACTGCCGCCAATCTGCTGGGCATATCCCTGAAGGATCATCTGCATTTCGGCCAGGATATCCTTAATCAGAACTATAACCTTCTGCCCGAACGTTATTATTTGCCTACAGGCTCGTTTATTGCAAGCTCCGGGCTGCTTATTCCCGGCAACAGCTTCGAGGACAACACCCAGTATCCGATCGCGCTCAGCAGCAAGCTGCCCGCCGCCACGGAGGATGAATACAACCGGGCGCTCCGGCTGCTGCAGCTCTCCGACAGCTATGTCTCGCAGTTGCCCGAGAAGAAACCCGAATAGGCTGCGCTCCTTAATCAGCATCTACGCTTTTTGCGCAGCCGTGCTGCGTAAGAAGCCGCCGTTCAGAGATAAGCGTTAGTCCCGCATCGACGCCAAAAACCATGCTCCTCTATAGGGCATGGTTTTTGGCCGTACACGGTAACCACGGTTCCTTTCCGGCTTCTAGAAAGGCCAACGTGCTTAACGCTCCTGCCTTTCCAGCATATCGTAATATTCGGCGAAACGCGCAAGCTCCTCAGGCGTCAGAATCGACAGATACTGATCCAGCGAGATCAGGGAGCGGCGCTGCCCTTCAGTCCAAATCTCCTCCCCCTTTTCCGTGAGCGTTACCACTAAGGCTCTGCGGTCGTTCTCGTCCGGCTCCCGGCTGATCAGGCCTGCCCCTTCCATACGGTCAAGCATGACCGTAACCGCACTGGATTTCACTTCCATCCGTTCGGCAAGCCGTACCACCCGCGCCCTTCCCTCGTTGGCTATCATATTCAGCAAAATAAACTGGGGAAACGTCAGTCCAAGCTCCGCTTGCAGGCCGATCCCCGAGATTATTTTTCGCTGCACCCTCCACATGGATAATCCGATTTGTTCAACAAGCGGATCAATCTGTCGCGACATTTGCATTTCAGCTCCCGTTTCATTGTTATAGTTCCAGCGTATCATTTTGCCCTGGTTCCATACAAGATTCCATCTTATTAATTCCACTTATTAACATGCGAATACCGGTCCTGATTATAGTACAAATCACTTACATGACTAAAGTCACAAGTGGTTCTTGATAAACATTATGAATAAGTATGTTATTTCCACTAAATTTTCATGAAGAAGCGACCGTTAAACTATGATAAGAGGTAAACATAATGATAAAGTACAGCCAATCAAGCCTCTATCTGATATGATCCATTAGGACTGTCTACATAATTTGTCTATATAAATGGGGGTATACTATGAAATTGGCAACAAAATTAACCTGGATGATGCTGCTTGTGCTTCTGCTCGTGGGGTCCTCCATCGGATTCTTCGGCTATCGCGCCGCCTATAACCAGTTGGATGAGGCTGCGGGCCTCGAACTTGTAGGCTGTGCCAATATTACTACCGGACTGGTGGACCCCGGGCAGATTAGCGCTCTGGCCGCAGGCGACACAAGCAATCTTGGCGAAATTGAGGACAAGATCGGCTGGATTGTAGCCCATAAAGCGATTTTTAAGGAAGCCTTTATTCTATCGCTGGACGGTAAAATTCTTGCCGCCGACATGAATATGAAAGCCAGAGGTTACAAAGCGGGAGATTCTTTCTATTTCAGCGACGAAGATAAATCCATGATTACTAAAATGAAGCACTCCACTTACTCCAAAGTATACACCTATCAAGGAACTTCTTTAAAAACCGGCTACGGTCCCATCTACCAAGACAATGATCCAACCAAACCGATTATCGCCCTGATGGCCATCAACTTTGACGGTCCTCTCGTTAAAGAGAGAACGCTCGATATCATCATTAAGCCTTTTATCATCGGCGCATCCATTCTTGTTGCCGCTATTCTGATTGCCTATGTTCTTATCCGCCGTATGGTCAGCCCGCTGTCCAAGCTGTCCCTCGCCGTCAATCAGGTTGCCCACGGTAATCTTACACAAGAACTTCCGGCAAATAACAGCAAAGATGAAATCGGTACGCTGACCCGGGATTTTAATGAAATGACCGGCAACCTGAGCAGGCTCATTACCGAAGTGAACGAAACCTCCCTACAGGTTGCTTCTTCTTCACAGGAGCTGTCGGCAAGCGCACAAGAGACGAACCGGACCGGTGAGCATACTGTCGGTGTAACCATCGAGCTTGCTGAAGGTGCGCAAGTGCAGCTTCGGCACTTGGAAAGCAGCTACCAAGCGGTGCAGGAAATGTCCAGGTTCATTGACGAAATCGCGCAAAACGCCGACAAGGCCATGAACGACGCCGTCAAGGGAGCCGATAAGGCCCGGACCGGAAGGGATTCCATGGATTCCACGACCCGGCAGATGACCATCATGAGCGGAAGCATTGAAGATCTGTCTGGCATCATTCATACACTGGCCGGCCACTCCAAGGAAATTGAGAGCATCGTCGGTACGATCGCAAGCATCGCGGAAGAGACGAATCTGCTGGCGCTGAACGCAGCGATTGAAGCCGCCCGGGCCGGCGAAGAAGGCCGCGGCTTCGCTGTCGTTGCCAATTCCGTCCGCAAGCTGGCCGAGCGGTCGGGCGATTCGGCCAGACAAATCGGCGAGCTGCTGGGCCTGATTGTCGCTCAGATGGATCTGGCCGGAGAGACGATGGACCGTTCGAATGTGGAAATGAAGCAGGGTACATTGATGGTAGCCAATGCCGGACAGGCCTTCTCGGAGATTGAAGGCTCCGTATCGGGCATGGCGGCGCAAAGCCAGAAAGTCTCCGAAACGATGCGGCAGCTCGCGGAAATCGCGGACGGACTGGTTGAAGCGATTCAGAGCACCGTCAGCGTATCCAACCAGACCGCAGCGAACTCGGAAAGCTTGTCTGCCGCTTCGCAGCAGCAGCTCGCCGCAATGCAGGAAGTCGAAGCTTCCTCCGCTTTTCTCTCCTCCTTGGCGGACAAGCTGCAGCGGCTTGTGGAGCAGTTCAAGGTGGCATAAGAGCTGGCATATTTTACTTGCTACATAAATACAGCAGCCAAGCATACCGGAATGATCCGGCCTGCCTGGCTTTTTTCATTGATTTAGACCCCAAGGAACCTTAAGCTGCGGTAGAACGGGATTCGTTCCGCCTTTCTGGCGTGCCTGAAACAAGCAAATTCCGGCAAATACCAGTGCCGTTCCCGCCAGGTGGCGAAGGGAAATCGGTTCGCCGAGGAATGTATGGGACAACCAAAGC
>NZ_ASSD01000446.1 GCF_000520715.1 Paenibacillus zanthoxyli JH29 | reverse complement strand
TAGAGGAAGGAGTCTTCTCGGCTTTTAAGATAAAAAAAGCAGACCGCCTCTCTGAAAGACGGTCTGCTGAAACTCTTATTAAATCCCCGCAAGCACCTGATACCATACGCCCCGTTTCGAGTACAGCGTGCTCCGCACCTTGTCCCATCCGCCCAGGTAGCTGATATCGAATAATCCCGGGGGAACAGGGAAACGGCTCTTATTCGCCTCGTATACTTCTTGGTCTACGGGCCGGAATCCGTGCTTAGCGAAGATCTCCTGCGCCTGAGGCGTCACCAGGAAGTCGACGAAAGCCTCAGCAGCCTTCCGGGTACCGTGCTTATCCGCGTACTTGTCGACCACCGCCGCCGGATTCTCGATCAGAATCGTATCCTTGGGTATGACCACCTGATACTTCACGCCCTGGGCAATCCGCGCCAGAAGCTCATTCTCATAGGTTACGATAACATCACCCACGCCATACTCGAACGCAGCCATCGATGCGCGTCCGCTCTTATCCAGTGACTCCACATTGGCGTGTACGCTTGTCAGAAAGCTTTTGGCCGCCGCAAGGTCCTTAACCCCCTCTTTTTCCTCCGACTGCTTCAGCCCCGCGCCATAGATTGCGTTGATATCCCACTGCGCGCCGCCCGAGGTCTTCGGATTAGGGTACAGCACTTTGATGCCCGGTTTGGTCAAATCGGTAAAATCCTTAATTCCCTTCGGGTTGCCTTCGCGCGTACCCATCACGACAATCGAACGCGTCACCATGCCCTTCTGGCCCCGTTCCTTCCAGGATGGGTTCACCAGCCCCGCGTCGACCAGCTTGCCGACATCGCCTTCCATCGCGAGAAGCGTCACATCAGCCTCGAACCCGCCGGCAATCGCCCGGGCCTGCGTTCCCGAAGCCTCGTATGACTGCTGGAACGTTATCGTCTGTCCGGTCTCAGCCTTCCACTTCTCCGCAAACAGCGGCAAAATATCCGCCATCGCATCCTTTGCCACGCTGTATGCACCAATGACCAAGGTAACATCGCCTTTTGTCCCGGCGTCAGCCGCCGTGCTGCCCTCTTTCGTTCCGCAGGCGGTGAGCGTCAGCGCCAGCAGCAATACGGCAAGCCATCCGCGCAGTTGTCTGCTCCTTCTGAAAAGCTTCATTCCCAAGCCTCATTCCTGATAAAAAATACCCCACAAAGTGATCCCGATGCTTTCGAAGCTCACTGACGGTTACTTTGCGGGGGGAATTCTTATATTTCAAGAAGAAACGGCTGCGCCGTCCTCGCAGAGGAAGGCATCCGTTTCTCGTAGAAATATAAGACAAAATGATAAGCGCTCAGCTTATAAATTCTTATATTTTAGATGTAGACCGGCATCGGGTCTTCCTTCAGGCTGTTCTCCTGAATCCAGCTGCGCTCATCGTTGAATAGGTAGGCGCGGTGCACCAGCACGGCGATCTCCTGTCCCACCTGCAGCGTCTCCTTCTCCAGTGAACGGTAGGTGACCAGCTTGTGCCCGTTCACTTCCACCTCGACCAGCCATTCGCTGCCACGGAATTGCAGATGCTTGACGATTCCCTTCTCGGTGGCAGAAGCCACGTTGAACTCCTCGCGGTCGCCTACCTCAATGTACTCGGGACGGATCAGCGCCTTGGTAGGCTGGCTGCCCTCTGCAGTCTTGAACCCTTTAAGCTCGGCGGCGTTCTCAATCAGAGTCGACTCGCCGATAAAGGTGGCTACGAACGTCGTCTTGGGTTCTTTATAAATATCCCATGGCGTGCCCTTCTGTTCCAGACGGCCCTGGTTGATTATCATAATCTCGTCAGCAACTTCGATTGCCTCATCCTGGTCATGCGTTACGAAAATCGAAGTGATTCCGACGCGTTCGATCAGTTCCCGCAGCCAGGAACGAAGCTCTTGACGAATCTTGGCGTCGATCGCAGCGAACGGCTCATCGAGCAGCA
>NZ_ASSD01000445.1 GCF_000520715.1 Paenibacillus zanthoxyli JH29 | reverse complement strand
GTCGCACCCCGTGCGGGTGCGTGGATTGAAATTGCCCAGTCGGTTACGGCTGTAGGAGCGCGAACCAGTCGCACCCCGTGCGGGTGCGTGGATTGAAATTATTATGGATAGATACAACTTGCTTGATAAGCTCGGAGTCGCACCCCGTGCGGGTGCGTGGATTGAAATCGCACGGCAAGCGTGTGGATATGAATGACACCGCCGAGTCGCACCCCGTGCGGGTGCGTGGATTGAAATGCTGAGGCGATATAGCCAAGCATCTGCCGCTTGCTGTCGCACCCCGTGCGGGTGCGTGGATTGAAATACTCCCATCATTAACCATCGCACAGGGAGCATTGGTCGCACCCCGTGCGGGTGCGTGGATTGAAATTATTCGTCAATTGAAGACGACGGTAAACCGGAAACGTCGCACCCCGTGCGGGTGCGTGGATTGAAATCGACAACTAGCGCAGCCACAGCTCCGCTATAGC
>NZ_ASSD01000444.1 GCF_000520715.1 Paenibacillus zanthoxyli JH29 | reverse complement strand
TACATTACGCTATTTCTGGACGCCGAAGCCAAAACAGTGCTGTTTGCGACCGAAGGCAAGGGAATGGATACGCTGGGACGATTCAAGGAATTACTGGCCACCAAAGGCGCCAGTGCCGATCAGATTAAGGAAGTATGCTGTGACATGTCCCCGGCGTTTATTCGGGGGATTGAAGATTACTTTCCCCAGGCCGCAATCACCTTTGATAAATTTCACGTGATGAAGCTGGTGAATGAAGCGGTGGATGATGTCCGAATCGCCGAACAAAAGCAAACGCCGGAGTTGAAGCACACCAAATATATTTGGCTAAAGAATGAATCCAACTTAAAGGCGGAACAGAAGGAAACGCTGACACGGCTGAAAGACAGCAATTTGCAAACGGGCCGTGCGTACCGCTTAAAACTGGCCATGCAAGATTTCTGGAGCGTGCCGCATATCTTTGCAGATGTGTATCTCCGGGAGTGGATCGGTTGGGC
>NZ_ASSD01000443.1 GCF_000520715.1 Paenibacillus zanthoxyli JH29 | reverse complement strand
ACCCCCCCCCGCCATAGCGCATTTGTATCGTTCCGATAAGCCCCGGCTTTACACCATGGTCCTCCATAATGCGTTCGATCAGATATGTTGTGGTCGTCTTTCCGTTCGTACCGGTAACGCCGATCATCTTCATGCGGCTGCTGGGCGACTTAAAGAATGCATTCGACAGGACGGACATCGCGAACCGGCTGTCATCGACCACAATCTGCGGCAGATCGAGTTCAAGCTTTCGTTCGACTACAAGCGCCACCGCCCCGCTTGATGCAGCTTGAGGGGCAAAATCATGTCCGTCCACGGTAAATCCGGGCAGGCAGATGAACAGATCCCCCGGCTTTACACGGCGGGAATCCGCCTGCAAATCGGTAATCTCTATCCCGCCGTTCCCATATAAACGCGCAGCCGCCAGACAAGATGATAATTCTTCAAGTTTCATTTTCAATCCCTCGCTCTATTGTATCGAATAATCTCTCTTTATCATTATGGACTGGAAGAACCCATATAAATCCGGATCGTCGATCCCCGTTCCACTCTTGTTCCCGCCTTGGGCGCCTGATTGATAACCGTATCCCCGGTGCCGGAACGGACAAGATTGAAATTCATATTCATATCCTCGTAAATGTCCTGCGCTGTAGCGCCGACCAAATCCGGCACTACATCAATGGGCGTCTCCCCGAGCTTGTAGACCTTGGCCAGCTGATCTTTACGCTGAGGCACCTTCAAATAATGCAGGGAATCCTCCAGAATATTCTGCACGATCGGCGCAGCCACAACGCCCCCGAACTGGATGCCTTGCGGATTGTCCACAGCGGTGTATACGACAATTTGCGGATCATCCGCGGGCGCGAAGCCGACAAAAGAAACGATATGCTCCGACGCGGAATAGCGTCCGTTAATGACTTTTTGCGCGGTACCCGTCTTGCCGCCGACCCGGTAGCCGTCAATAAATGCCGGCCGGCCCGTTCCTTTGGCGACGACGCTCTCCAGCGCCTCGCGCACCTTCTTCGATGTTTCCTCCGAGATGACCTGACGAACCATCTCCGGCTTCACTTCGGATACGGTCTGTCCGGTATCCGGATTGATCCACGCTTTGGCGACATGGGGCTTGTAAAGCTTCCCGCCGTTGACCGCCGCCGACACCGCCGCAATCTGCTGAATCGGCGTCACGGAAACCCCTTGCCCGAAGGCTGTAGTCGCCAGCTCCACAGGCCCTACCCGCGACGGCTTGAACAGGATGCCGTTCTCCTCGCCGTTCAGATCAATTCCCGTTTTACTGCCGAAGCCGAAGTTGCGGATATATTGGAACAGCGCGTCTTTTCCAAGCCGCTGTCCCAGTACAACGAAGCCGGGATTGCAGGAATTCTCCACCACCTGCAGGAATGTCTCGCTGCCGTGGCCGCCTTTTTTCCAGCAGCGCAGCCTGGCCCCGCCCACTTCAATATAGCCGGGATCATAAAAGTGGTCATTCTGCAAATCCACCTTGTGCTCGTTCAGCGCCGCAGCCAGCGTAATGATCTTGAATGTTGAACCGGGTTCGTATGTCATCCAAATCGGCAGATTCCGGTTATAGATCGCGGAATCATACTTTTTATACTGACCCGGCTCATAACCGGGACGGCTTGCCATCGCCAGAATCTCCCCGTTCTTCGGATTCATGGCAATCGCCCAGCTAGCGTTGGCCTGATATTTGACCATGGCCTGATCCAGCTCCCGTTCCATAATGGACTGAATCTGCTTGTCGATGGTCAGTTCCAGGTTCAGGCCATCCTGAGGCTGCGCATATCTTTCCGAAGAGCCGGGCATTAACCGCCCTCCCGCATCGGACAAATACGAAATATTCCCGCCTATGCCTTTCAGAAGCTTGTCATAGACATTTTCGATGCCCGTAATCCCCTGATTGTCTATGCCGGTGAAGCCGAGTATATGCGCCGCCAAATCTCCATACGGATAAAACCGCTTGCTGTCCTCGGCCACAACGATGCCCGGCAGCTGCAAATCACGAATGTTCCCGGCGAGTTCCATCGTAATTTTGCGTCCGCCGGGCTGCAGTCTCACCGTGGATTCACGTTTTGATAACAGGGTCATCAGCTTCTCCTGTGTCATTCCCAGAATCGGCGCCAGCTTCACCGCCGTCCCTTCTTTGTCCTTGATCTGAACCGGAATGGCATACACGGTCGGGGAACTGATGTTATAAGCCAGCGCCGTCCCTTCGCGATCCAGAATTTCGCCGCGTTTGGCTGTGAACGGAATGTTACGTCGCCATGAATCCTCCGCCTTCGCCGACAGTTCTTCTCCCTTGGACAGCTGCACATAGGCAAGACGCAGGACCAGAGCTATGAATAACACGGCAAGCCCCAGCAAAGTCCACAGCATCCGCCGCCGCGACACAACGTTGGAAACTTTCATTTCGTCATCCCCGCTTTCCAAAGCATAGACATGCGCTCTTTCTTCATGACTATTCAGGACAAACAGGGCTTAGAACAAGCCTAGTTCGAGGATGCGGTGTTCTGTTCAGAGTTACTATCCGGTTTTGATGAGGTAGCCGATTCAGCATTCGGATCGGCAGCTTCTCCCGAGGCCGCTCCGGTGTCTTGTCCGTCTTGCTTGTTAGGCTTCAGGGTTAGCGCAACTTGCGTTTTGCCGTTATTCACAGATTCCTTCTGTTCCGTAACATACCCTTCTCCGCTGACCTGGATGCCGACCTTCAGCAGGCTGAGCACCTCAAGCGCGTCGCGCAGTGATTCGCCGCGCAGATCGGGGATGGTCGGCTTATCTCCCTGCTCGCTGAGCAGGTATACCTTCTGCCCGGAAGCAAGCGCCGTACCCGCAGACGGATACTGGCTGGCTACCGAAGCGCCGTCTCCGACGGTTTCGAAATCATAGCCTTGGTTCATCAGCTGTTCTCTCGCGGACTTCATCGTTTGACCGACCATGTTCGGAGCAGTGCGCGCCGACACCGTATCATTCCCGGATTTCTTTCCCTTCTTGTCATCCTCATACACTTTGGGGACGCCCATATACTCCAAAGACTGGGAAACGATCTTCTTGAAAATCGGAGCCGCCACCGCGCCACCGCCGCCATCCGTTTTGGGTTCATCGACGATGACAATCACGGCAATCTTAGGATCGTTGACCGGAGCGTAGCCGATAAAAGAAACCACGTTCTTGGAATAGTCATACTCCCCATTGACCACCTTAACCGCCGTACCGGTCTTGCCAGCCACGCGATACCCTTCGATATAAGCATGCCGGCCGGTGCCGATCTTCTGGTCGGCGACAACCTGTTCCAGATAGATGCCGGTCTGCTTGGCGCTTTCCGCCGAGATAATCTGGCGCACAACTTCCGGTTTCGTAACGGTCGTTTTCCCGGTGTTCGGGTCTTCGATTTCCTTGACCACATAAGGCTTCATCAATTTGCCGCCGTTGGCAACCGCCGATACTGCTGCGAGTTGCTGGATCGGGGTGACCTGCACCTTCCCGTGTCCGTAAGCCAGAGTGGCAAATTCCACTTTATAGTATGGAGTGACCGACCCCTTGGCTTCGCCGGGGAGATCAATGCCCGTCTTTTGGCCGAAGCCGAAATTATCGATATACTGTTTCAGCCGGTCTTTTCCCAGCATTTCATACCCCAGCTTGACAAAGCCTACATTACTGGAATGCTTCACGCCGTCTAGATAGGTAATTCTTCCCCAACCCCCGTGCATATCACGAAGAGGCCTTCTGTAACCTTCAATTCGAATCTGTCCTGATTCAAACGTTGCGTTCGGATCGAACAGCTTCTCCTGCACCGTGCCCGCCAGTGTTACAATTTTAAACGTCGACCCCGGCTCATAAATGGACTTAATGGCGTGGTTGTAGAAATCCCCTTGATCCTGAGTCTTCCAATATTCATTGGGATTGAAGGTGGGCATATTCGCCATGCCCAGAATCTCCATCGTGTTCGGGTCAGCAGCAATGACCGTCATGCTCTTCGGCTGATATTCCGCGTAGGCCTCTTTCATTGCATCTTGAATATAGTACTGGATGGTGCTGTCAATCGTAAGCTTGAGGTTGTCGCCATTGACAGCTGGTGTGTAGCTTTCTGCGGCATCCGGAAGCTTGACGCCCTTGCCATCGCTCTGGTAATCAAGCTCTCCGTCTGCTCCCTTCAACTGCTTGTCGTAGAAATATTCCAGCCCGGCTACGGCGTTACCTTCACGGTCTGTATACCCGAGAACATGAGCAGCCAGCGAATCTTTGGGATAATAGCGTTTCTGGTCCTTGACAAAGCCGATGCCGGTTTCGCGGATATCATGCTCTTTCTCCAGTTTCTTCACAAATGCGGTAATCTTGTCGGCCACTTCCTGATCGACCTTCCAGCCTTCGTTGCGCACCTCGCGGTTCTTTAATAAATCGCCGTCCTTGTCCTTCGCATCGATCAGTTCCTCGAGTTCCGAAACCGGCTTGTTTAAAATCTCATGCAGTCCCTGAATGACTTCATCCCGGAGGCCCTGCTCATGAATAACGTTCGGCTCCACGACCACCGTAAAAGCAGGGACGTCGCTGGCAAGAACACCTCCATTACGATCTGTAATTTCTCCGCGCAGGGCTTTGATAATGGTCGTATGCGCCCAAGTCTTTGCGGCCTCTTTTTGCCAATAATCCCCTTGAAGTATCTGAATATAGAATACCCGTCCGACCAGAACAAGAAAAAAGAGGGTAATACATCCCCCTATGAACAGCATGCGAAGCTTTATTCTTTTTATCATACGCAAACCTCACAACTTTTTTTTGCGTTTTTACAGATCCCTATGACTATTTATCATTAGTATAAGCAACATTCCGAGGAACAAAAATCGTCTCTTGGTCGTCAGGAGAGGTCCAGCCCCAGGAACGAGCCTTCGCTGGAATCTGCTGCTCCAGGTCCTGCTTCTCTTTCTGATAGACGGCAATTTTTTTCTTCGCCTCTGAGATTTTCGTATCAAGGGTCTGCGCCTGCTTGTTCAAATCGTAAATGTGGGCATAGCGCCATACCAAGACGCTGGACACAAGGACGAATAAAGCCAGAGTCAGGAGATATAGAAGCTTCTCCTGCACGGGGAGCACCGTTCGCCTTGTAATAACCTTTGTCTTTTCGCGGTAGCGTGGATTAACTTTCGGTTCTCTTTGTTGCTGCACAGCCAAATTGCCGCGGGTATAGGCCATCTCTGACTCTCCTTTTATCGTCTTTTTTACAATTTCTCCGCAATGCGCAGCTTGGCCGAGCGGGCGCGAGGATTCAAGGTTAGCTCCTCTTCGCCGGGTGTAAGCGGCTTGCGATTAATCAGTCTCATCTGGCCTTCGCCTCCGCATACACATAGCGGAAAATCCGGCGGGCACGTACAGCGGCCGACATAGCTGTTCAAGATTTGCTTGCAAATCCGGTCCTCCAGGGAATGGAACGTAATCACGGAAACTCTGCCTCCGGGAGCCAAACATCGTACAGCCGCGTGAAGGGCCTCTTCAAAAGCACCCAGTTCGTCGTTCACGGCAATGCGCAGCCCCTGAAAGCTTCGTTTGGCGGGATGTCCGCCCGTCCTGCGCGTCGCGGCCGGAATTGCCTCTTTAATTATATCGGCTAGTTCCCCCGTACTATGAATAGGACGAAGTGCTCTCCGCTCCACAATTTTTCCCGCAATCCGCCTGGAGAACTTCTCCTCTCCATACTGGAACAGCACGCGGGCGATTTCCTGTTCGGGCCAAGTGTTCACGATTTCGGCAGCAGTCAATTCGGCACTCTGGTCCATCCGCATATCAAGCGGTGCGTCATGGTTATAACTGAAGCCGCGCTCTCCTTCGTCAAACTGCGGGGAGGAGACGCCCAGATCGAACAGGATGCCGTCCACCTGGGGAATGCCGTCCCTCTGCGGGACCATAGGCAGCGCTCTCAGCACTTCCTCCAAATCCCGAAAATTTGTCTTGACCAGGATAACTTTGTCTCCGAAGGATGCGAGCTTTTCCTTGGCGTTGTCCAAGGCCCAATCGTCCTGATCGAGCGCGATCAACCGGCCCTGACTGCCCAAGCGGGAAGCGATTAGGGCACTGTGCCCCGCTCCTCCGAGCGTACAATCCACATAGATGCCGTCTTCTCTGACATGTAAGCCCTCCGTCGCTTCTTCTTTCAGAACCGTGATGTGATGAAACAAGACTTATCCCTCCAAGACAGTATTCGGTAAACAAATTATAAATCAAAGTTGAAATCCACCAGCTTCTCGGCGATCTCGTTGAACGATTCCTCCGACTGCCCGAAGTACTGTTCCCAAAGCTCCTTGTTCCAGATTTCCACCCGGTTCGATACGCCCAGAATAACACAGTCCTTGTTCAGCTTTGCATACTCACGCAGATTGGCGGGAAGCGTCACCCTCCCCTGCTTGTCCCATTGGCATTCCGTCGCTCCCGAGAAAAAGAAACGGCTGAACGCGCGGGCGTCGCTCTTCATGAGCGGCAGACTTTTCAGCTTTTGTTCCATGATTGCCCATTCTTCCATGGGATAAACGAAAAGGCAGGAATCGAGTCCGCGAGTTGCCACAAAAGAGGCGCCTAGCAGCTCACGAAACTTAGCCGGAATAATAATACGGCCTTTATCGTCAATGCTATGCTGGTATTCCCCCATAAACATTGGCTGCCCACTCCTTAATCCCTCGGGTCCCCACTTTACCCCACTTTTCACCACTTAAGCATAATAGATTCGTCACTAAAAATCAAAAACCTTTTTCCGTTTAAAGGAAATTTATTCCTGCCTTTATCGTCCTTGCATCCTTAAGAAAATCGCGTGGTACTATTCGGGAGTCCGGCGCAATGCGACATAAAACAAGGCGGATCAATACGAACCGTCTGAAAGACTATTGACGAAAAAAACATACGCCAACCATGCCGGAGATAAAATCATCGGCAAATTTATCGAAGCGGATGACGGGTTCGTGCTTTGTGTCGAAGATAAAATTTCCCGCCGGCTTGAGCTAATCCGCGTTTCGACCTTGTTCATCCCTTCATTTTCGAAAAATTCCTTCTATTAAATAGACTGAAATTTCATAGTGGACTTTATGGAAGCACCGAATAAAAAAGACAGCTTGCCAATTCAATATTGGCTAAGCTGCCTGCTGCCTTTTTCAACATATCAGAATTTATAAGCTGAGCGCTTATCATTTACAAGAAACGGTACCGCGATTAATCAGTTCAGCTTCCAGCTGTCCAAATACGCAACCTGCTCAGGTGTCAGCGTGTCAATGCTGAGCCCCATGCTTTCCAGCTTGTAGCGGGCAACTTGCTCGTCCAGTTCATAAGGGACATTCTCGACCTTGACGCCGATTTTTTCATAGTTGTCATTTACGTATTTCAGCGAGAGCGCCTGCAGCGCAAACGTCATGTCCATAATCTCCGCCGGATGTCCGTCCGCCGCCCCTAAGTTGACCAGCCGTCCCTCAGCCAACAGGTACAGCTTACGGCCGTCCTTAAGCTGGTATTCCTCGATATTTTTACGGACAATACGCTGCGTCACCGCTCTCTCTGCAAGCTCCGGCTTGTTGACCTCCACATCGAAATGACCGGCGTTGCACATAATGGCCCCGTCCTTCATCATATCGTAATGCTGCCCCCGGATGACGTAACGGTTGCCGGTTACGGTAACAAAGAAATCGCCCAGTTTGGCTGCTTCCAGCATCGGCAGAACATGGAAACCGTCCATATGCGCTTCAACCGCCTTAATCGCGTCGACTTCTGTAACGATAACGTTCGCGCCAAGTCCCTTGGCCCGCATGGCGACGCCTTTGCCGCACCAGCCGTAACCGACAACCACGACTGTCTTACCCGCTACCATCAGATTAGTCGTACGGATTATGCCGTCCCAAGCGGACTGGCCGGTACCGTAACGGTTATCGAACAAATGCTTGCAGTATGCATCGTTGACAGCAACCATCGGAAATTTCAGCACACCCTGCTTCTGCAGAGCCTTCAGCCGAATAATACCGGTCGTTGTCTCCTCCGCACCGCCGCGGATGTTCACCATCAGGTCGGGCCGCTCGGAATGCAGCAGCGTTGCAAAATCGCCGCCGTCGTCGATAATGAGGTCAGGCTTGCTTTCCAGCGCCTTAATGTTGAGCGCCTTGAACTCCTCGGGTGTCGGATTGTATTTGGCAAATACGGTAATGCCGTCTTCCACCAGCGCAGCGCATACGTCGTCCTGCGTAGACAGCGGGTTCGAGCCGGTAATCGTTACCTCCGCGCCGCCGGCCTGCACGACCTTGGCCAAGTAAGCGGTTTTGGCTTCCAAATGCAGCGTTATGGATACTTTCAGCCCTTTGAACGGCTGTTCCGCTTCGAACTGCTCTCGGATACGGTTCAAAACGGGCATATGCTGGCGAACCCAGTCAATTTTGAGATGTCCCTCTGGAGCGAGTGACATATCGGCTACAATACTATTTTGCTTGGATAGGGAACTCATTAGATAACCTCCTGATCGCTATTTATAATATTATTACATATAGATAATCCGGTGCGTCCCGCTGTAATCTGTGGGGAGCTCCATCAGTCCGTCCAGCCAGGATCGGCCGTATCGGTTCAAATAATAGATGATATTGTAAACTCGTTCCTGCAGTCTGCCCAGCGGCATAAGCGAACGTTCAATCCGCTCCCACTGCCGCAGCGCGGCTTCATTCTGTTTTGCCATTGCGTCCTGCACTTTATTTTGCAAGAAGGAAATTTGATCCAGTATTTTCTCCTTGTTGCTGCCCCCCAGCTTGACAAGTCCGGCCTGGACCGAGCCGATTTGTTCGATAAGAGGGTCGTACATAGCGGCAAAAGCGGCTTTCGCCTCTTCGAACCTTCTGCCAAGCTCCAGCTCGTCCTGCGCTTCAAGCCACCGCCGCTTCTTATCCTCCAGTCCGCCTTGGACATCGGCGAAGGTCAGTCCGTATTTCTCCAAATGCTTATGCAGCGTACCTTCCACAATAGTAAAAGACATGCGGGGAATGATCAGCGGCATCCGCAGCCCCATATGCGCAAACGCCCGGCCGGTAATCCCCCAGTATGAGATTTCGCCTTGTCCAAGCACCGTTGCCAACACAGGCAGAAGATAATCCTGCATAAGCGGCCGGGTCAACACATTGTTGCTGAAGCGTTCGGGGTGCCGGTCCAGAAGCTCCAGCAGCTCCTCGCGGGAAAAAGAAACAGTGCCTTTACGGTCGGTGAATGTCCCGTCCTTCTTGATCAAAAGCAGCCGCGCTCCTTCATGAATATAAAAAAGATTCGCTCCGCCAGCCGTCACATCGGCCTGAAGGTGAAACCCTCCCTCCTTAATGTCGGCAGCCGTCTTATGGTAGGAGGCTTCAAGGGTATCATTATGCTCAATCAGCGAGCGGAAGAACGGCTGTTCCAGCCGCCGCAGCGCCGGGTCCGCCGAATCCAGCAGCACCAGGCCGTATTTGCCGAACAGCGAACCCATAATTTCCGCAAACGCGCCGCACATGCTGCCGCCATCAGCGGCGCCCCGCATTAGCTCCATCATTTCCGCCTTAAATTCACTCTCCTGAAGCAGCTCTTCCAGTTGTTCAAGCGGGCGGCGCCAATGGTCCTCTTCCAATTGAATATGACTGACCGGGAAATGCCCCGCATCCGGATGCTCGATTCTCAATTTCGTTACTTCCCCCGACCGGTTCAGCACGTATGTATGATTAACCTCATCCCAGTCGTGGTCCTCGCCAGCAATCCAGAAAAGGGGAACGACCGGCCGGTCCAGCTCCCGGCTCGCTTCTCGTGCGGCAAGAATAAGCGTGACCGCTTTATAGATAACAAGGAGCGGGCCTGTAAACAGGCCGCTTTGCTGTCCACCGGCAATAACAAGCGTCTCCGGCTGTTCCAGCAAATCGAGCGATATTCTTACCTTCTCGTGGTTATTATACCTTGAGTTATAGGCTCGCAGCACTTCCGCAAGTTGGCTGCGGTCAGCCCGGAGGCTCTCGCTTTGATCCAGCCAAACGGCGCGCTGCTTCTTGTTCTCAAGCGTAAAATTGCCGCCGTATAAATGAGCGACCATTTCATAGCTGTGCATAAACCCTCGGGCGAGCGCCGATCCGCCCGGCAGCGGCTCCGGTACAACATTCATTTAAGCTGCCCCCTGTTCTCAAACTTCTTAACTGATTGTATCCAAAGGAGAACGCCGCGTCAAAGATCATTCTCAAAATCATCATTAATTGATGAAAAAACGGGATTTCCGGCGCTCCTTCAAGAGCTGCCGGAAATCCCGGAACTTTCAAGTATTTTCCCATCGGTCAAGAGAGTTCAGGCTGTGTCCGAAACTTAGGCGTATGCCTTGGCTACCCAGTGGCCCTTCGAAACCTCAACCAGCTTCGTTTCTTCATCACTGGTCTTGGCGTCAGCCGAGTAAATCGGACTGGCCAGCTCATCATGCATATGCAGGCGTTTCTTGTTGACCTCGATTTCCGGATCGGGAATCGGAATAGCCGATAACAGCGTTTTGGTATAAGGATGAATCGGGTTGGCGTACAGTTCTTCACTCTCGGCTAGCTCGACCATCTTACCCAGGTACATGACCGCCACACGGTCGCTGATATGCTTAACCATGGACAAATCATGCGCAATGAATAGATAGGTCAGACCCAGACGGCCCTGAAGCTCTTTCAGCAGGTTGACGACCTGAGCCTGAATCGACACGTCAAGCGCTGAAATCGGTTCGTCGCAGACGATGAATTTCGGATTTACCGCAAGCGCGCGGGCAATCCCGATCCGCTGGCGTTGGCCGCCGGAGAATTCATGCGGATACCGCGTTGCATGGTCATGGTTAAGACCGACCATATCGAGCAGCTCCTCAATTCGTTTCTTCCGCTCGGCGCGGCTGCCGGCCATTTTATGAATATCCAGCGCTTCGCCGATAATGTCAGAAACCGTAAATCGCGGGTTAAGCGATGCATAAGGGTCCTGGAAGATCATCTGCATATCGCGGCGCATAGCTTTCATTTTCCCTGGAGACAATTTGTAAATGTCCGTACCGTTAAACTTAACGCTGCCGGCGGTCGGTTCGTACAGACGCAGGACCGTACGGCCCGCTGTCGTTTTGCCGCAGCCAGACTCGCCTACCATGCCAAGCGTCTCACCTTCGCGGATCGAGAAGTTGATATTATCGACCGCTCTGAGCACCTTGCCTTGACCTACGTTGAAATATTTCTTGAGGCCTTCTACCTCAATCAGTTGCTTGCTCAAGATTGTTGCACCTCCTTGGCCATCGGGTGCAGATTCCAGCAGCGCGCTGTATGCGTGTCGCTGAATTCCGTAGTGCCAGGATCGATTCTTTCGCAGATCGCCATCGCTTCACTGCAGCGAGCGGTGAATGGGCAGCCGATCGGCGGTTTGATCAGATCGGGCGGCGTGCCGACGATCGGGATCAAAGGCTCGCCTTTCTTCTGGTCCAGACGCGGCATCGAACGAAGCAGACCCTTCGTGTACGGATGCTGCGGATTTTTGAAAATTTCCCATCTCGTTCCCGTTTCCACCACTTCGCCCGCGTACATAACGATAACCCGGTCACACATGCCGGCGACAACGCCAAGGTCATGCGTAATCAGAATGATGGAGGTGCCGAGCTTTTGCTGCATATCCTTCATAACGTCCATAATCTGTGCCTGGATCGTTACGTCAAGTGCCGTTGTCGGCTCGTCCGCGATGAGCAGCGCCGGGCGGCAGGCCAGAGCAATCGCGATCATTACCCGCTGCCGCATACCGCCGGAAAATTCATGGGGATATTGATTAAAGCGGGCCTCGGCATTCTTGATGCCGACAAGCTTCAACATTTCGATACCTTGCTTGGCAGCTTCGGCCGCTGACATTTTCTGATGTTTGATCAATACTTCCGTGATTTGCTTGCCCACTTTGATCGTGGGATTAAGAGAGGTCATCGGGTCTTGAAATATCATGCCAATGTCTTTGCCGCGAATAGCTTCCATTTCTTTGATGCTTTTCTTCAGAAGATCCTGTCCCTGAAAAATGATTTCGCCCTTCTTCACTTTCGACGGCGGCGATGGGATCAGCCGCATAATCGATTGGGCGGTAACGCTCTTTCCGCTGCCGGACTCGCCGACGATCGCTACCGTCTCCCCTTTGCCGATCTCGAAGTTCATACCACGGACGGCCTGTACTTCACCGCCCTTTACAAAAAACGAAACATGTAAATCTTTTATCTGTAAAATCGGGTCCATTATCGTTCACCTCCTATTTCTTTAGTTTAGGGTCAAGCGCGTCGCGAAGGCCGTCACCAAAAATGTTAAACGCCAGCATGGTCACACTGATCAAAATTGCCGGGAACAGCATACGCCATGGGAATGCCAGCCAGCCGGTCAGCGCGTCACTGATCATGGAACCGAGCGAGGCTCTAGGTGCTTGTACGCCGAGTCCAAGGAAGCTTAGGAATGCTTCGGCGAAGATTGCATTTGGAACGGACAGCGTAACCGTTACGATAATCGGTCCAATAGCGTTCGGAAGCAGATGCTTGAACAGCAGGCGTGAGGAACCTGCACCCATTGATCGAGACGCCAGCACGTACTCGCGGTTCTTGAGCTGCATAATCTCGCCGCGTACAATCCACGACATGTTAATCCAGCCCGTAATCGTCAGCGCCAGGATGATCGTCCACAAGCTTGGCTCCAGCACGACCAGAAGTAAAATAACGACCAGAAGATATGGAATGGAGTACAAAACCTCAGAAATTTTGTTCATGATGCTGTCCGTACGTCCGCCGAAGAATCCCATGATCCCGCCGTATACAACACCGATGAGAAGGTCAATCAAAGCTGCGGCCAGACCTACGATCAGGGAAATTCGCGCACCGTGCCAGGTGCGGACGAACACGTCGCGGCCCAGGTCGTCAGTACCGAACCAATGAGCTGCAGACGGCGGCTGGTTGGTATTCAGCAAATCATTCGAATCATAAGTATAAGGCGTTAAATGCGGGCCGATAATAGCTCCCAAAACAATCAATACAAGCAGGCCCAATGATGCCATAGCCATCTTGTTCTGGCGCAGCCGCTGCCAGGCGTCCTGCCACGCCGACAGACTTTCGCGTTCAATGACTTCCGCCTGCTTCTCATCCACGCCAATCTTGCGGAAATCTTCAGGCTTCAGGTTAACGCCCTGTGGAACCATATTTTGTTCTACTGCCACTCTTTAGCCCTCCTTTCCCCCAGTCAGTTTAATGCGCGGATCTACAAAGACATAAGCGACGTCCGTAATGAAGCGAGTAACCATCAACAGAATGCCATAGAAAATCGTAATTCCCATAATAATTGGGTAGTCGCGTACACTTATCGCTTCGACGAACTGCTTGCCGATGCCGCCAATGCCGAAGATCTGTTCGATTACGACAGAGCCGGTAACAATGTTGGCCGTCATTGGTCCCAGATAAGTCACGACCGGCAATATGCCGTTGCGCAGCACATGACGGAAGAGAATAACGAACCAGCTAAGACCCTTAGCCTTCGCCGTCTTGATGTAGTCCGCGTGCAGCACCTCAAGCATGCTGGAACGGGTCAGCCTGGCGATAAAGGCAATCGGCTGCGCCGACAATGCGGCAACTGGAAGAACGTAGTCCAAAGGATCGTTAAAGCCCATAACATCAACCCAACCCAGCTTCGAAGCAAAAACATACTGCAGCACCGTGGCAAGCACAAAGCTTGGTACCGCTATCCCGAGTACCGCCAGTACCATCGCCGCGGTGTCGATAAATTTGCGGTGGTAGAGCGCCGCCAGCATCCCAAGTAATATCCCGACAATAATCGACACGATAATAGCAACAAGCCCCAGCTTCAGTGATGCGGAGAACGTCTGGCTAATAATATGCGATACGTCTTGATTCAAGCGTTTCATGGAAACCCCAAAATCACCTTGCACAATGTTACCCAAATATTTGAGATACTGCTGGGAGACGGGCTTGTCCAGACCGTACTGTTCATACAGCCGCTGGCGGATTTCGTCCGGTATTTTCTTCTCGGATGTAAACGGATCACCCGGAATAGCCTTCATCAGAAAAAACGTTGCTGAGATCAGCACAAACAGGGAAACCAGCATATAAAAAAACTTATTTGCAATATAGCGTACCATGCCCGTCAACACCTCCTTCGACATTTTTTTTACAACATAATTTGATTTTATGCAATTATTGACCAGTTGTCTATGATTCTATATTTTTAAATTTATACATAATTTTTACAAATTATAAACACATAAGAAGAAACGGCTGTAATGTCCTAATAAGGACGTCATCCGTTTCTCGTAAAAATATAAGGCAAAGGATAAGCGCGCAGTTTGTAAGTTATATTTCAAAAAAAAAGGGATATATATGGAATTCCACATATATATCCCGAAGTGCAAGATCTACTTCAGATACTTAATCATTTAATTAAATATACTTTCTGAAGCTTAAAGCAATTTCTTCAATCTTAGTGCTCAAGCAGGTAAGCGCGAGTCAGGTTAAGTGAGCCACTGAAATCAAGCGTAATGCCTTTCAGATAAGGCTTAACCAACGAGTTGTTGGTATAGTAGTAAATCGGCATCACGATCATGTCATCCTGAATGATCATCTTCTCGGCTGCCGCGAATTTCTCTTGACGAACCGCAGGATCAGCACTTGCTTTCGCTTCGGCAATCAGTTTGTCATAGGCAGGGTTAGCATAGCCGGTATCGTTGTTGCCGCCTTTCGTTACCCACATGTCAAGGAAGGTCGCCGGATCGTTATAGTCTGCTGACCAGCCTGCGCGTGCAACGTCGAAGTTCTGATGCTGACGGTTTTCGATAAATACAGCCCATTCCTGGTTTTCCAGCTTCACGTCAACGCCCAGGTTTTTCTTCCACATATCGGCAATCGCCAACGCAATTTTCTTGTGGCCTTCACTGGTGTTGTAGGACAATGTGAAAGTCGGCAGCTTGGTCAGACCTTCTTCTTTCAGACCTTGTTCAAGCAAAGTCTTGGCTTGTGCTACATCTTCAGTAAAGTAGTTCTCTTTAATAGCCGTGCGGTATTCGCCGTTAGCGCCGACAATACCCGGAGGAACGAATCCGAATGCCGGCAGTTGTCCACCCAAAGTAACCTTGTCGATCAGTGTTTGACGGTCGATCGACATCGCAAGAGCCTTACGGATATTAGCATTGTTAAAAGGCTTATCGGTTACGTTAAACTCGTAGTAATACACATTTGCAATGCCTTTTCTTTGGAACTCATCCGGATATTTTTGTTGAACAATCGGAAGCTGTTCGGTTGGAATTTCGCCGTTAGGACCGCCAGCACGATCCAATTGGCCGCTCTCGTAAGCTTGAAGCTCGGTAGCGCTGCTGTTCACGAGCGAGAAGTCGATTTTACTCAGTTTAATGGAATCTTTATCCCAGTAGTTGTCGTTCTTGGATACTTGCAGCGATTGTCCAGTTGTCCACTCGCTCAGTGTGAAAGGACCGTCAACGATCATTGTGTCTTTGTTAGTTGCCCATTTTGCATTGCCTTCAACCGATTTGTGAACCGGGTAGTAAGTATAGAAGGATAGCAGTCCCAGGAAGTAAGGAGTCGGCGCGACCAGCGTCACTTCCAGCGTCTTGTCGTCAACCGCTTTAACGCCTACTTGGTTGAAGTCGGTAACTTTCTTTTCATTGTACTCTTGAGCGTTCTTCAGGTAATACAATTGATAGGAATAAGGTGCCGGTTCCGCAGCGGCAGGGTCAAGGACCCGTTTCCAGGCGCGGACAAAATCTCCAGCTACAACAGGATCTCCATTACTCCACTTGGCGTCACGCAGGTGGAACGTATATACTAAACCGTCAGCGGATACATCCCATTTCTCGGCGATGCCCGGCTCGGCTTGTCCAGTTTCATCATTCATTCGGGTCAAACCTTCGTACATAGTCTTCAGTACCGTATTGGCTTGATTGTCGTTAGCAAGAGCCGGATCGAATGTCGGAGGCTCGGAGCTCAGGTTAATTTTAAGTGTTTGATCATCAGCAAGCTTCTCTCCCGATGCGCTTCCATCAGAAGCGGCTGGTGTGTTGCCTTCGGCATTGCCAGTGTTCGTGGCAGCATTATTGCCACCGCCGCATCCTGCAAGCACGGTTCCAATGACAAGTAAGAGTGCAAACAGGAGTAAAAGACTTTTACTCTTCTTCATCTAGCAGTTCCCCCTAAATAGAATGTGGTATATGGTTTATGATTATACAACCAGTGGTCAAAAAAATCCAGAGGAATGTACTCGTAAATAAAGTTTTTTAATTTTTTTTAAAATTATGTGACAACCTTTATTCTATTCGCGTTAGATTTCATGACATTACCTTCAAGATATACTTAATCATTCCGACAACCATGAACACCACATAGCCTGTCCCCATGAACAAAAAGCCAAGTCTCCAGACCGCCCGCAGCAATCTTTTTCCGTCTACCTTTCCCTTTAGGCGATTCTGAGCGCCGCCGATCAATCCTGCCGCAATAAGCACAAGCAGGAGAATCAGATAGAATCCGAAGCCCGAATGAAAAATGTTATTGAACAGCGCCGATACCGAGAACAGCAGAAAAACAGTCGTCACATCCATAGCCAGCTGTAGAGCCGGCTTCTTGTCCCGCCCCATAGCAACAGAGATAAAATAGACGAGCAAAAAAGGCAGTACAGGCGTTATGCTTAATACGATCAGCGAATTGCGGAGCCATTCCAAGCGGCTTCACCTCTCCTTTACAATCATGCCCTCCACCATCCTGATTATCAATCGGTGCGCGGGCACATCTACGCCCGACAGGTTCGCCAATTCAACCAGACTGCCGTTAATCCAGCCGATTTCCGTCTCCCTGAAGGCCAGAACGTCAGCCAGCATGGAGGACAGATTTCCGGATGTCGCGCGGCATACTTCAAGTATGTCATCCCATAGGCTGAATTCGTAGGCAATACCGCAGGCGTCATAAACGGAAACCGCTTCCTCGTAAAGCTCCCTCATCATGCTTAGGCGTAGATCAGAAGCCAGCAGTTCACCGTTTGGAATACGCCATACGGCAGTCAGCGGATTAATTACGGCATTAATCAGAAGCTTCCGAAAAATCGCAGTATCCACTTCATTCGACAAAGTTACGGGAAATCCTGCTAACACCAGCGCCTCGGCCAATGAAGCTGCAGTAATATTCTCCACGGTCCCGTTCTCCCCCCACAAACCGATGACCGTCCATCCCGTCCCGGCGTGAACGACACGGACTGGAGACTCCCGCTTGGCTCCTTCCGTCGTTACGGCGGCATACAGATGGGCCGCGGGCAGAAGCTCCCGAAGCAGTTCCAAATGTCCCCAGCCGTTCTGAAAACATAGAAGATTCAGTTCACTTTGCCGAAGCGGAGCCAGGAGTTCCGGCAGCATGCTGCGAAGCGGCCCTTGTTTGACTGTTAGCACTAGCCAGTCTCCGGGCTGCTTCGGATAGAGCCGGGAGAACTCGCTCATAGGCAGTGCTTCAACCTCGCTGCCAGGTACCAAAACCGGCGGCTGTCCGTTCTCATAACTTATCGTTATGCCGTCTTCCGAAAGCGCCGCGCACTGCTCTTCGCTTCTGCACCATAGCCTCACTCTGTTTCCGGCAAAGATCAGCTTCCCCGCCAGCAGCAGCCCGAGCGAGCCAGCGCCAATAATATCGATTCTCAACGCTCTATCCACCGTCCATCCATCATATAATTAGTAGTTCCATGGTTTTCGCAAAAGCAGATGAGGACGCTTCGAAGCCACGATCCCCTTTTACGGGGTTACTTGTCTAGTATATCGGGCGGCGGACAAAAGGAAAATCCCGCCAGCGCGGCATCTATTCATGCCGCAGACGGGATTTCGTAAATATTGCTCTCCTTCATTCAATTCTTTCCAGGTTTCCATTGGCGTCCATCTTGAAGCGGTTCTTGATCTCCTCTTCCTCTTCACTTAAGAATGCGAGCCTCCGGGCGCGGTCCATGATCTGGATGAGCGCCTTGTAGTCATCGTTAACCACGCGATAATCGCTTTGGGCGGTATTCACTTCTTTGGACAATCTCTCATTCTCGGCTCGAAGTTCGGACAGCTCCTCCTCCTTATCGCGAAGATCCCTTTCCAGCATTTTCAACTGACGGCCCGCTTCCTGATAAGTACCCTTCCACTGCCTCAGAAACCGGATAACGGCATCGATGGACAAGGAGTTCTCGGCACCTTCATTTCCGTAATTCTCATCACCGTCACCGATAATGAAGCCGGCTACCTGCGCGCCTCTGGACGAGGTTTGTTTTTTCAGATAGCTCCTTTTCTGGCGCTGCCCTTTCGCAATAGTTATCGCTTCCTCGTAGCCTTTGCGAACACTGCTGTTCCAGCGAAATCCGCAGGCCGCCGATGTTCTGCCGATTCTTTCGCCCACTTCTTCAAACGCGGCCAGCTGTGTACTGCCTTCCCGGATATGGCGCAGTGTAACCTCGGCCAAAATGAGATCGTCTTCCTCGCTCCAGGCATCCTGTCTAATGGCTGTCATAAAGCCAAACCTCCTAGTAACATCTTGAAATAACCATCTTCATAACCGGCGATCCCGCCAGCAAGTGAATGGGGATAAAAGCTGCTTACTCCATTCCTATGCCTCTCATAGAGTTCATAGAATCTATTTGATACTCTTTTGTATTTCCATTTTGGCTTCCGCTCATACGCAGTCGTGGGAAATTAGCGCTTTTAACATCTTCCCCCGCCGTCAATCATATAGATCACATTCCCTGGGAAATCGCCCTCTTTTTCCATTGTATTCGTTTACACTATTTTGTTCTCCGGGTATAATAAATATAGGTTTATCCGTTCGTTTAAGCCTAAGGAGGGGGATGGTAAAGTGGCTCGGATGTTTCGTGTACTGGGATTTTTCACGCTGACAACCGGTCTGATGGCGTTTGCTGGCGGTATGGTCGAAATGGCCCTGTTGTTCTTTTTACAGACCGCATTTTTCGTGATCATGGGGTATATGAAGTTTACCGAAAAAACCTATATCCTGCTGTTCTGGGGCTATATGATTGTTACTTTTACAGGCTTCAGCTATTGGACGATCTTTGAGATGGGCCTTCCCCTGTGAGCATCAGCTAAAGCACCTGAGCAAGCAACGGAATCAAAGCCCCACGCTGTGGGGTTATTTTGTGTGCCTTGATATAGGCTGGCGGGCTGAAAAGCGGTATGATATTTTTACAGGATCGAACATATCATACCTAGCATAAGCTAAGTTCTTCCAAAGAGGTGAGTGTGGTGCTCTTCCGCAAACGACTGGCTGTCTTTCCGCTCATACTGCTCTGCTGCTCGCTGCTGCTGATTCCGCCGGCGCCTTACTTATCTGCCGATCCGGAGCAAAGCGCACCGGCCGCAGCTCCTTCCGCTCCCCCTTCTTCCACGCCGTCTTTTCCGGATAATGAAGAAGCCCGCAGGCTGATGCAGCAGACGCTGTCCGCTACTGAAATCCAAAAGGAAATAGAACGCATCGCCGCTGAGCAGCACGCTCTTGAACAAAAGACAGCCGCTTTGAGCAGCCAGGCCGCCAGGAAAAAATCCGATATCGCGGAAAAAGAAAAACGGGCAGGCGCCATTGTGCGCGCCTACTATACAGGAGACAGGGACCCTCTGCTGACCGCCATGCTATCCGCTAAGACTCTCAGCAAATGGTTCATTCTGCTCGATTACTATGAAATGATTATGGGTCATGACCGAGAAATACTGGCGGAGTATGAGAAGGAGTATAAAGATCTGCGGACCACACTGGCGGCGGCGGAACGCTCTTCGCAAGAACTGGCGGAATTGAGAAGCGCCTTAGAGGAACAGAAGCTGCGGGTTGAGGCTTTGCACAAGGATATTAATGGCGCCATTCAGAGCAGCGGGAATCCGGAGAGCATGGCAGCCCTTCTGGAGGAATTTACAGCATACTGGCAAAATATAGGGCTCCATGAAGTCAAGACTTATTTTAAAGCGCTGTCTGCGGCGATGACTCATCTCCCGCAGTTCGTAGAGAGCCGTGACGGCGTTCTGACGCGCCGGGGGATGACTTACGAATTGAATTTGAAGGAAGCGGATTTGAATGAGTTTTTGCATTCCGAGAACAAACTGTTCGACAATTTCGCTTTTACGTTTAAGAGCGGTTCGGTTATCGCCACTGGCAAGAGCGGGGATTTGTCGCTTCGCCTTCAGGGGCATTACACCATACAGGAAGAGCCAATGAACGGGCTGATGTTCCATGTAGACAGCATCATCTTCAATGGCCTTGAACTGCCTGATACAACGCGCAAATCATTGGAAGAGGAGTTTGATCTGGGCTTCTATCCGTCTAAGATCGTCTCTTTCCTTCGCGCCTCTGAAGTGGACAGCAAGGATGGCGTGCTTCATGTGAAGCTTACCCTGTCGTTCTGAGTGTTAATCCGCCATCCGCCCGTTCAGAGCCCATGATCCTCTCCCTCAGGGGAATACGAGATCGCTTTGACAAATCCCGCCGCATCCAGCTTGCCGGTCAGCAGCAAACCCGCCGCTGACGTTATTTCGCTCCAATCGGCCTGAGACTCTCCGGCCTGGTCGGCTCCACCCGTAAGCAGGCTGCCGGCGTCAAATGGAAGACTGTCTCCGCCCGGAAGCCCGCCCCGGTACGGTTCTTCCGCCGCAGGCAGCCGTCCGGTGCCGGCCAGCCAATCCAGCTGCGATCTCGCTGATGTTATGTACGACAGCCAGTCGGCCGCCGCCTCCGGACTTCGGGTCTGCGCGGAGAGGGCGAAGCTGCGGCTGTACAGTGTCTCATCACCAGCAGCATCTCCCATCCACGGCGCCTCCGCAACCAGATCCCCGCCTCCGCTCTCCTGCCACTCAGATAGCGGGAGCACGGCTGCGGCGATCTTACCCTCCCGAAGCATATTCCAGACCCCATTGTCCTGCCTGTCCGTCAAATAGATGGAGCTGCGCGCCCGCCCGATCCAGTCAAGCGCCTCTCGGTTCCCCGTAAACAGGGAACTGCTCACGCTTTCCAGAAAGGCGGACACACCATAAGCGCTGCCCGCATCCATCGCCAGCACGTATGTACCCGGCTTCGCGAGGCTGTGTTCCAGCAGCCGGTTCCACTGGTCAACCGTTCTCGGCAGCGCCTCCGCTCCAAGCTCCTCCATCACTTTTGGCGAATAAACAAAGACATGCGGATCAATATCCAGCGGTATGCCCCAGACATAACCGTTCCATTGCAGCAGCGGCAGCAGCGGGGTTAGCGGCGTACCCCCGGGCGAGCTCCGGTATACATCAACGGGCAGTAAATACCCCTGCTGCGCCAATTCCTTGATATGATGCGCTTCTGTCATCACAATATCGGGCCTGTTCCCGATCGTTAGCTCATTCATCAAAGCGTCGTCTCCGGCTGCTTCTCCCAGATTGTTCAGCTCTACCGTCACTCCGCTGGATAATGCGTAATGGCCGCTAATTTTTTGCAGCTCGCGGAACTCCTTGTTGTTTAACGACACCGATATCCGCAGATGGGCCGGCTCGCCCTTTTTCCGGGGGGAGGAGCTTTGCGATTGCGATTGATATTCGTTCAAGGCAGGAGAATCATCCGTTTGATTCAAGTCCATACTGGGAGATAAGCTCGTCAGCGACAGCAGCAAAATTGCAAACAGCAGCCAGTAATTTTTGCGTTTCAGCATGTTCTCCTCCTTGTCCGTTTCAACGCCCGTCTCCCTATTTTACCAGTCTGGGGCGCTTTTGTCTGCCCATTTAATGTTAGCGCTTTCACATAAATCTACATAAAGCAGGGGCTGGAAGCTTCCTCCCGGCCCCTGCTTTTAACGTTAACAGGAACAGTTCTATAACAAATCCGCAGCCAGTTGAGCCAGGCGGGACCGTTCCCCTTTTTCCAGTGTAATATGACCGCTTATACCCTGCTGCTTGAATTTTTCCACAATGTAGCTAAGCCCATTGCTTGCGGCATCGAGATAAGGATGGTCGATCTGCTCAGGGTCGCCCATCAGAATCACCTTGCTGCCCTCGCCCGCTCTGGAGACAATCGTCTTGACTTCGTGGCGCGACAGATTTTGCGCTTCATCGATGATGATGAATTGTCCCGGAATGGATCGGCCGCGGATATAGGTCAGCGCCTCAACCTGAATGCTTCCGAGACCCATCAGAATTTTGTCGATGTCGCCAGCTTTCTTCGTATCGAACAGGAACTCCAGATTATCGTATATCGGCTGCATCCACGGCCGGAGCTTTTCGTCTTTTTCACCAGGCAGATAACCGATGTCCTTGCCCATCGGAACGACTGGCCGGGCGATCAGCAGCTTCTTGTATTTATGCTCATCCTCAACCTTGAACAGTCCGGCGGCAAGCGCCAGGAGCGTCTTGCCCGTTCCCGCTTTGCCGGTGATGGTGACAAGCGGAATTTCCTCATTAAGCAAGAGTTCGAGCGCCATCCGCTGCTGCGCATTGCGTGCGCTGATTCCCCATACGGGATCGTTGCCGAGATAGAGCGGCTCCAGACGGCTGCCGTCGCTGCTTACCTTGAGAAGTGCCGATTTGCCGCTGCCGATCTCATCCTTCAGGATAATAAATTCATGGGGAAACAGCGGATAGGACAACTGCAGCTGCTTGACGGAAAGGGAACGGTTGCTGTAATACTCGTCGATCAGCGCCGGGTGAACAGGCAGTGTCTGGTACCCAGCGTACAGTTCATCCAAGTCGCCTGTGCGGTCGGATAAATAATCCTCCGGCGTAATGCCGAGCACATCGGCCTTAATACGGACCAGAACATCCTTGCTTACGAGCACGACTGGTCGGGGATCGGCCTTCTCGTTCTCCTCTTGCAAATAATTAAGCGCCACAGCCAAAATCCGGTTGTCAGTGGATACCTCGCCGAACATCTCCTGCACCTTGATGAAGCTGCGATGATTCAGTTCGACCTTCAGCTTGCCCCCGTGCTCAAGCTCCACACCGCTGTGCAGATGACCCCGCTCGCGAAGTCCGTCGAGCAGTCGGGACACCGTACGGGCATTGCGTCCGATTTCATCGGCGTTCCGTTTTTTATTATCGATCTCTTCCAGCACCACAGCGGGAATGATGACTTCATTCTCTTTAAACGAAAAAATCGAATTGGGGTCGTGAAGCAGTACATTGGTATCCAATACAAAGATCTTTTTCATGTTATCCCCTCCACAGCGCCTGGTTTGTCTTAAAGATACATAACTCTTTTCGCCGCTGGCAAAGATAAAATCAGAGTTCATCTTGGACGAAAGGAGTAAGCATCTATGAGAAAATCAATTTGTCTGTTGCTGGTCCTTCTACTGCTGCTGACAAGCTGCGGTATGGCTAAAAAAGGATCATCACCCTCTCCTCAGGATAAACAATCGGCAGTGCATGGCGTGAATTACGGGGAAAGCGGGGTAAGACCGCTAGCTGATGATGGAACGGCCGTTGTCTCGCCAAGAGACGCCGAGCTTAAATATCATCTGGAACAGCTGGCCCTAAGAGTGCCTGGCGTCAAAGGAGCGCACTGCGTCGTAATGGGCAACACCGCGGTTGTCGGCATCGACGTGGACGGGTCGCTCAGTCGCTCCAGAGTGGGAACAGTGAAATACTCAGTCGCCGAGGCTTTTCGCAAAGACCACAGAGGCATTAACGCGCTTGTGACAGCGGATGTTGACATGGCATCACGAATTGCCGAGCTGAGCCGCCACTTCCGTCAAGGCCGCCCTGTCTCCGGCTTTGCTTCCGAGATGGCCGATATCATCGGCCGGATCATTCCCCAGGCTCCCGAAAATACAACACCCCGGGGCCAGCATTAACCTTTATATCGGCAATCCTGCCCACAGATTCAATGGTCCAAAGGTCAAAAAAAGCCCAGTGAGCTCTCACTAGGCTTTTTGCATTGCGGCAAAAACTTGTCCATCCAGCTTCTCTGCCGCACGCTGATCGTATGCCTTGGCATATTTTGGAGCGGATTCCAACTGTGCGCCGTAAAAAAGCGCATTTCGCACCGCTGAGATTTGCACATCAAAACAGCACACCTCGAACGGAACATCCGGAAGCGGATCAATCTTAACGACGGCGCTGCCATTAATGGCATGAACCGTTTCTTCCCCAAAGACAGTCAGGGTGACCAGGGAATTCTCCTTCATGTTTCTAACCAGCCTCGAACGGTGATCAATCGCCAGTCTGAGCGTGGAAGAATCGACCGCATAGACCCACGAAATGACCGTAGACGTAGGGCCGCCGCTTTCCGCATCAACGGTATTAATCAGCACAAATGTTTCGTTCTGCAGCAACTTCAGCAGGGATTCGGTAAGCTGGGCAGCGGATTCGGACATGTTGACAGGCCCCCTTGTGCAGCATGTTGAACTTAGTTAATTATATTATAACATAGGCTCAAACTTGCATTCAATTTGGGAAAGTCAGGGGTTTCTCGTGCCGCCACGCGTCTACTGAGCTGCGGACGACACCGGAGCTGCTCCAGCCAGCCGATCCCTCAGACTCTGCTTCGCGGCATTAAGAGACTCTTCGTTAATATATTCATAAGGGCTGCGCCAGGTGCCGGTCACGGGCTTAAATTCCACATTATCCTTGGACATTTTCCAATACGCCGTGATCATATTCTTAATCTGATCCTTCTCGATGTCAGTCTGCATGTTATCGTTGATCGCATCAAGCACTCCGCCGATTTTTACAGCTCCCCCCAGCGATTGCATCTGGTCCATGAGCGAATGCAGCACCTCGCTTTGACGCCGGTTGCGGTCGAGATCGTCAGAGGGTTTCGTTTCCGGTTTACAGTTGGATTTGCGGTAACGGACATAATCGAGCGCGTCGTCGCCTTTTAGCTCGGCCGGACCCTTTTTCAGATTGATGTCAGTGCCGTCCACGCTGTCGGTATAACACATATCCTCGCTGATGTTGACCTTCACCCCTCCAAGCTCGTCGACCACCTCCCGGAAGCTCTGAAAATTAATCACGGTTACGTAGTCGATCTTGACTCCCAAATATTTGCCCATCATCGTCTTCATTTCGTCCTCAGCGGAGATGCCGGAGGTCTTTTCCCTGACTTTGAAACGCGGATAAAACGCATTGATCTTCGTTCTTTTGTAGCCGTCCAGCTCCATATACGTATCACGGGGAAGCGAAACGATGGTTGCCGATTCCGTCTGCGGATTGAGCGAAACCACCATGATGACATCCGTTAGATACGATTCATGCTTCGGCCGGTAATCCGTACCGAGCAGCAGCAGCGTCAGAGGCTTGACTTTGGCTGAGTTTCCGGCGGCCACCGGCTTGTCGACACCCGTATTCAGCACACCACTGTCCAGCTTGTAGTATAAATACAAGAAGTAGCCGACTACGACGAGCGCCGACAGCAATATGAGAATCAACAACATTCTTCCAAGCCTGGCCCAAAAGCCAGGTTTCTGTTTGCGGACCGCCTTCTTGGAAGACAGCCCTGCGGGCCTCCTGACACCGCTCTGCTGTCCTCTGGATCTCGGAGGCAAATTGCCGTTACGTGTACTCATAATAATGTAAAGTCCTTTTCATTTTTGGGAATTAGTAAAATCTTCTAAAACAATAGACGTAATTATCGCCAAAAGGTTGCGGTTTAACGCCTCTTTACCGAATCAGCCGCCGCCCTACGCTTCTGCCTTGCCTCTAGAAAATAGCGGACCCGAACGAGCAGCATCAGGCCGACGGCGACGAGCAGGCACTGAATGATCGGCAGCTTATCATGCTGAAAAACAAGCAGAATGCCCGAACCAAGGGCCATCAGCGCATAGAGCACAACTTCCTTCAGCAGAGACAGCTTCTGATTCACCCGAAATACCCGGTTGTACACATAAGTAAGCAGAATAAAGATAACGACATAGGCAATCAAGGGGTGCGTGGCAAACCAACTTTGCAAGGGTCGTCACTCCTTTTCGGGTTATCGATATTACATCCATTATATCACCGAGAAAGGCTGAGACGCCTCAAAACATTCCGGTTCGCCGCCCGCTTTCTTCGCATATGTCCCGTAAAAGCGAATCAGCCGCCGGAATGTGATTCCGGCGACTGATTCTTTTAAAATATAAGAATTTATAAGCTTAGCGCTTATCATTTTGACTTATATTTCTACGAGAAACGGGTGTCCTCCTCCCGCGAGGACGGTGAAGCCGTTTCTTCTTGTCTGAGAGTGCCTTTGATTACATATTGGCTTCGGCCATTTTACGATGCTTCTCCGCACGCTCGCGTTCGCTCTTGTTCAGAATTTTCTTGCGCAGGCGAACGGATTTCGGCGTAATTTCGCAATATTCGTCATCGTTCAGATATTCAAGCGCCTGCTCCAAAGAGAACAGAAGCGGAGTCTTCAGCTTGACAGTCTCGTCCTTCGTCGCGGAACGGACGTTGGTCAATGCTTTTTCCTTGCAGATATTCACGACGATATCGTTGTCGCGCGTATGCTCGCCCACGATCATGCCTTCGTAAATATCGGTGCCCGGCTCCAGGAACAGGGTACCGCGGTCTTCCACGCCCATCATGCCGTAGAAGGTGGAAGTTCCGGTCTCGGTTGAGACGAGCACACCCTGGTGGCGTCCGCCAACCTGGCCGCCGATCAGTGGGGCGTAGCTATCGAACGCATGGTTCATAACGCCGTAGCCGCGAGTCAGTGTCAAGAAATGCGTGTTATAGCCGATCAGACCGCGCGCCGGAATCAGGAATTCCAGACGGACCTGGCCGTTGCCGTTGTTGATCATATTGACCATCTCGGCCTTACGGGTGCCCAGACTCTCCATAACGGAGCCCATGCTGTCTTCCGGCACGTCGATAAGAAGGCGCTCCAGCGGCTCCATCTTGGCGCCGTCTATTTCCTTAACGATAACTTCAGGCTTGGACACCTGCAGTTCGTACCCTTCGCGGCGCATATTCTCGATCAGAATACCGAGATGCAGCTCGCCGCGGCCGGAAACGATAAAGGCGTCCGGGCTATCGGTTTCGTTCACACGCAGGGAAACGTCCGTTTCCAGTTCCTTGAACAGACGCTCACGCAGCTTGCGGGAGGTTACCCATTTGCCTTCCTTGCCGGCGAACGGTGAATTGTTGACCAGGAAGGTCATCTGCATTGTCGGCTCGTCAATCTTCAGGACAGGCAGCGCCTCGGGATTCGCAGGGTCGGCAATCGTCTCGCCGATGTTGATGTCCTTGATCCCGGCGATCGCCACGATATCGCCCGCGCCGGCTTCCTCCGTCTCTACGCGCTTCAGCCCTTGGAACCCGAACAGCTTCTCGATGCGCGCCGACTTGTGCTTACCGTCGCGCTGGATAACCGTTATGGCCTGACCTTGACGGATAATTCCGCGGTTGACGCGGCCGATGGCGATACGGCCCAAATACTCGTTATAATCCATCAGGGTAACAAGGAATTGCAGCGGCTCTTCCACGCTCTCCGTTGGGGACGGAATATGCTCGATGATCGTTTCATACAGGGCAAGCATATTGTCATCTTGTTTCTCCGGATCAAGGCTGGATGTACCGTTCAACGCGGAGGCGTATACGACCGGGAATTCAAGCTGATCGTCGCTGGCTTCCAACTCAATGAACAAATCCAGCACTTCATCGATGACTTCCGCCGGACGGGCCGCCGGGCGGTCAATCTTGTTGACTACCACAATCGGAGTCAGGTTCTGTTCCAGCGCCTTGCGCAGCACGAATTTCGTCTGCGGCATACAGCCCTCATACGCATCAACGACAAGCAGCACGCCGTCAACCATCTTCATAATCCGTTCAACTTCACCGCCGAAGTCGGCGTGTCCGGGCGTATCCACAATATTGATCAGGAAATCTTTATAAGTAATGGCTGTGTTCTTTGCCAGAATCGTAATGCCGCGTTCCCGTTCCAGATCGTTGGAATCCATGGCGCGTTCCTGTACCGTCTCGTGCTCGCGGAAAATCCCCGATTGCTGCAGCAATTGGTCGACGAGTGTCGTTTTGCCATGGTCAACGTGGGCGATAATCGCAATGTTGCGAATTTGTTCTCTTGAATGCATGATTTGTATCCAAATCCTTTCATTTATCAAATAAAATCAATTGAAATTTGCAGCAGAATTGGAGGCTTCATAAAAGAAGCGCCGGACGCAAAACCCGACGCTTCAACATTATTTTTAATTGTATCGTGAAAGCACTGTGAAAAGCAAGTATTTTCATGAAAAAACAATATTACGACTCAGTAAGCTTACCAGCCCCGGTTCCACTTATTCCGTCCGCCGCTCCGTCCCGCGATCAGCCAAATTCCCGCCAGAACGAGTACAATTCCAATAATGTACATAATGCCCGAGCCCAAGATGCTTAGGAACATCAGCACCACACTAAGAACGCCGAGTACGATGGCGCCTGCGGTTAGTCCGCCGCTCCGCGGAGATACAAAAAGCGAATACTCGTAAAGCCCAACCGCCACGCCCAGCGGCAGCACAGGCCAGAGATAAGCCATCAGTCCCCAGCTCCACGTGTTGCACAGGCCAAACAGCAAGCCGTATACGGTGAGAATACCAGCGGGTATAAGCGCGGCAGACGTAATCCGCCGGCTGAAGACGAGAACATGCAGGAATATTCCAGGCAGCAGCAGAAGCAGCGGCCACAGTGCCCGTCCTAAAAAGCCGAATACCCCTAATTTCCCCAGTAAAATAACAAGCCCAGCGCATACGACGAATAGACCCAGCTTTATATCGTTTTTGGAGGACATCATACCACTCATCCCTTCAACTCGCATCTCTTCCGCTCTGCATCGGCTGTCCGACGCTTCAGGATTCTTCTTTATTTTATCCGAATCCCGCAAAAAACACCATCATTCGTCACTGCAAAGCCAAAGAAAAGACCCCACAGGATGGGGCCATTTCCTCTGTATTCCATGCAGAATCCTATGCGGCGCGGCTTAATTTTCCTTCTCTACCCCGTTCTTGGGGTATGCCGCTTGATCCCGCCCGCCGCCACGACGGAGACGCCCAGCGCCACCGGCAGTAAAGAATGAAGAGTGGGCAGCAGGAAAGACAGCATCGCGCCCAGCTTGGCGTCCTGAAGGAGCATCTCCCCGGCGGTGTAGGCCAGAATATAAGCACCGAGATAAATAAGGATCGGAAAGCGGTGCAGCCACCCGGTGATAATGCCGCTGCCCCATACAACGACGGGAATGCTGAGCGCAATACCAATGACAATTAGAGCCAGATCACCCTTCGCCAGTCCGGCAATGGCAAGAACATTGTCGAGACTCATAATGAAATCCGCCGCCAAAATGGTCCGGATTGCCTTCCATACCGTCGAGCCCTCGCTTACGCGGATATGATCTTCCTCCTCCAGCAGCAGCTTGAACGCTATCCAGAGCAGCATGAGCCCGCCGCCAGCCTGAATATAGGGGATTTTCAACAGCAGCACTGCCGCCAGCGTCAGGATGCAGCGCAGAAGCACAGCCCCCGCCGCACCCCACCATACGGCCTTTTTCCGGTGTCTGTCCGGCAGGTTTTTGCTCGCCATCGCGATCACTACGGCATTGTCTCCGCTGAGCACTAAATTCACCATTAAGATTTCCCCAAGCAGCCATATCGATTCCATCGAACATTCCTCCCGAACCGGCTATGTAACTACTTGTATGCTCAGCCAAGGCAAGCTATGCTTCCTGTCCCATTTCCCCCTTTTCTTGTTAGAACCATTCTTCGTTGACGGTTGCGATCAAATCGGCTTCATCGGCAGGACGTTCATCTCCATGCGGAGTGACTTCCACCGTAATTACCTTCGCAGCCGCCTCGGCAAGCCGATCCGCATAACCGGGCAGCGTCGCTTCGATCTTCTCAACGATTTGTAGATTCGGGTTGGTTGTCGGCGACTTCGGCAGGAACAGCGTACAGCAGTCCTCATAAGGAAGAATCGATAAATCATAGGTGCCGATTTGCTGCGCCAGATCCACAATTTCGGCTTTGTCCATCATAACGAGCGGCCGCAGCAGCGGCAGCTCGGTCGCGCGCCCGATAACATTCATGCTGGGCAGCGTCTGACTGGCGACTTGGCCCAGACTTTCACCGGTGATTAGCGCCAGCGCACCCTCGCGTTCCGCGAGCGTTGTCGCGATCCTCAGCATCGCTCTTCGCATCAGTGTAACCATTAGATTGTCCTGGCCGATTCCGGCAAACGAAGTCTGCACCTCCGTAAAAGGGACCAGATGCAGCCGAATTTTTCCGGCATACCGCGACAATACCCTGGCCAAATCGACAACCTTCTGCCGGGCTTCCCGGCTTGTATACGGATAGCTGAAGAAATGAACGCATTCCACCTCCAGCCCCCGCCGCATGGAAGACCATGCCGCCACCGGACTGTCAATCCCGCCTGACAGAAGCAGCATGGCCTTGCCGTTGGTGCCGAGCGGAAAGCCGCCCACCGCAGGAATACTCTCGCAAAAAATATAAGCTTGCTGTTCACGAACCTCCACCCTCAGCTCAAGCTCCGGGGTTCTGACGTCGACGGAAAGCGCCTGAAAGGCTTTAAGAATCGGAGCGGAGACGAGACGGTTCATCTCCTGCGAGCCATATGGGAAATCCTTCCACACCCGCCGGGCATTCACTTTGAAGGTTGTTCCAGGTTCGGGATTGAGCATTTCAATAAATCGAAGACTTGCCTCCACAATTTCCTCAAGCGCCGGTCTAACCGCTTTTACCGGACTTATGGATGAAATGCCGAATACTTTGACCAGCGCTTCCAGCAGTTCCTGCGCGGGTTCTCCGTTCAGCTCCACATATATCCGTCCATATTCTTTAAGCAGCCTCGCCTTGGAATAAGGCTTGACGATTTCCCTTACATGCCGCAGCATCGTCTTCTCAAAACGGGTGCGGTTCTTGCCCTTAAGCGTAAACTCTCCGAAACGCAGCAGCAGCATGTCGGCGTATTCTATGCTTGTTCCCGCCAAACGCGCGGGTTCTATCGGTTTCATGTTACCGCATGCCTCCTTCAGCAATCTTCAAAGCTTTAATTGCGCCAAGCAGCGCCTGTTCCAAAGCGGCAACATCGCCTGCGGTATGCTCATCCCCGAAGCTGATGCGAATGCCGCCAAGCGCCGTACTT
>NZ_ASSD01000442.1 GCF_000520715.1 Paenibacillus zanthoxyli JH29 | reverse complement strand
GGGAGCGGATGCGGTGGGGGCGGATGGAGCGGGAGCGGATGAAGCGGGGGCCGAAGCCGATGCCTGATCCTTGGCGCCTTCCGCCGCCTGATCTGCTGCGGATTTGCCGTCATCCGTTCCCGCCGAAGCGGGGCTGGAATCGCCTTCCGCTGAGCTTACCACGGCGTTCGGGTCGGCGGCCGAAGCCGAATCGGAGACTGCATTTGGATCAGCGGCCGTGGCCGAATCAGCGCCCTGCGGAGTCACTTCACTTGCCGTCGCGCCGCTGTCAGCCGCCGACGGAAGCGCGGAACCCGAGTCCTTAACGGTATCCACCTGAATCGTGCCGGCTGTATCCTTGGGCGAAGAAGATCCCGAGTCCTCCGTGAACAAATAGTAAGCGGAGAGGACCACCATCAAGCTGAGCATAGACACTAACCAGATTGTTTGTCTTTTGCCGTTCATTACGTTTCCTCCTTTTTGCTGTTCCTTCAGATTCGATGCCGAAACCATACCTTTTCGCGCTGCTTATTCCTGCTTACGCGGCACAACGGAGATGCGATAGCTTGGGACGTTCAACGCTTTTTCCACCGCCTGCATGATCAGCCCTTTCACTACCTTGTTCTCGGCTCCTTTGGCGACAATGAGCACGCCGCGAACCTGGGGCTTGATTCTTTTGGTAATAATCGGCTCCTCGTCTCCGGACTGGCTATAAGTGACGATTTCGCCGTTTCTCGTGTATGTGGTTGTATGGCGCTTGCCCCCGTTCGCGTCGGTCTCCTCGCTGAGCTGCTGCGAATCGTTCACATTACGCTGCACGATGACCTCCTCGGTGGAATCCACAGTCACCATAATATCCACCGTGCCAACCCCGACGATTTGCTCCAATATGCCTTTCATCTGGTTCTCCATTTCGCGCTCGATGCCGTCAAATGAACTGGTGCTTTCACCCGTCTGCTGCTGCATGGCCGCCTGTGAGTTCTGGGTTTGCGGGGGTTCTCTCCCCGTATTCTCGCTATCGAGCTTCTTCACATTGACAAAGGAATTAAACAGCATAATCGCCACGCCCAGGAGACCCAGGATGATCAGCCAGCGGAACGTGTGGTTTCGCTTCGGATTATCGGACCCGCCGCCGACCAGTTGCTCCAGCTTCTTCAGCCAATTGCCCACTATCGCTTGCCTCCTTCTTCATTTCCGGTCAGATGACCCCTGTCGTTACCATTTGTCCGCTCCGCCGTCCACTACTTGAATTTTGCCGGGATCAAGGCTCCAGTTCTTCTCTAGCAGCGCCGTTACCGCTTTGGCGTCCGCTCCGCCAGTTCCGCTTCCTTGATCCGTCCCGGCCGCCGCCGGAGCGTCCCCGCCTCCGCTTACGCCCTGTTCCTTCAGCCCCGTCTCTCCCCCGCCAGGTTCAACTTTGATATCCTCTACGGGTTGAACCATGATCGGAGTGCTTTCGCCGCTGCCGGAGCCACCGGGCGCATTGCCTTGCGCGGCGCTGGCTTCACCGGGAAGCGTAACAACCACCTGAGTTATGGCCGGAACCGAGGCTCCGTCCGCCTCATTCGTTAGAGCGAGCGTTACGTTCACATTCGCTCCGCGCTTCCCCGTCTCTGCTGCAATCTGCTCTTTCATCTGTCCGGCAATTTGCTGAGCGGCCAGCTTTAGGCTTTGGTCTCTGCCGCCCGCAGCGAGCTTCCGCCCGTCCGCCAAAATTTTTTGAAGCTCAGCGTCTACCGTCCCAGTATGTCCAGACGTCCCGCCGTCCGACCGTCGGAAAGCCAGGCCGAGCTCGGACGCCGCGTTGCCTTTCAGCAGCGAGACGATGGGACTGAGGAGCGTCAGCAGAATCAGCAGGCTGAGCACGAGCCTGGCATAGCGCTCCATCGACTTGCTCGGGAGCAGAAGCTCGACGAACGTCGCCAGCAGCACGATTAAAATAATCTCCCGCAGCCATCCTCCCAGCCAGCTCATGATCCACCTCCCTTGTATAGCGTTATCTCATCATGACCGTGACGTTTCCGGCCGTCAGCATGATGGTGACCGCCAGAAAGAACATGAGCGACACGGCGGCCAGGGCGGCGAACACAAAGATCATGCTCTTTCCGATGGTCTGCAGGCAGGATACGATCGGCGTGTCGCCGAGCGGCTGCATCACGGCTCCGGCTACGCTGTAAATGATAGCCAGCACAAGGATTTTGATCGCCGGGAACGCGCATAGGAACAGGATGATGATTACGCCTGACAGCCCGATCGCATTCTTCACCAGCAGTGAGGCGGTTATGACGGTGTCGGTGGCGTCCGCGAACATTTTGCCGATGACGGGTACGAAATTGCCGGTAATGTACTTGGCCGTCCTGAGCGTTACTCCATCCGTAACGGAGCTCGTAATGCCTCTGACGGAGATGACGCCTAGAAAAACGGTCAGCAGGACGCCAAGCACCCCAGTGCCGATATTCCTCAGCAGATTCGCAAGCTGGGTCAGCTTGTATTTATCCGAGATGGAGCTGACCAGATGCAGAACCCCCGAGAAGAACAGCAGCGGAAACACCATGGTATGGATCAAAGTACCGACCGTATGGATCATGAACACGATCAGGGGATGGGTCACCGAGACGGTTACGATATTGCCCATGGAAGCAAGCAGAGCAAACAGGAGCGGAATCATCGCCATCATGAAGTCGATCATCCGGTCGATGGCGTCCTTGGCATAGCCGATGGCGACATTAAAGCTGTTAACCGCGATAACCAGCACCACCATGAAACAGATCGTATACGCCACCTTGCTCACCATCTTGCGCTCAAACGCCGTCTGCAGTGTCTCCAGAATCATGCTCATTACGCTGATCATCACGATCGTGACGAGCAGCTTGCCGTTGTAGAGCACCTCATGCCACATGTAAGATAAGAGTCCTAGTACCACATTTTGCAGGCTGAGCCCTTTCCCGCCCGGCAGCAGCATATCCATGAGCGAAGGAGTGGACCCATCAGGAAAAAAGCCGCCGTAATCCTTCATCAACTGGTCCCAGTACCTCTCGACCTCGTCTTTGGGCAGTTCGTCCACCTGGCTCTTTACCCACTGGTCTATTGGCGTTCCGGTCTGACCGGTTTGCGCCCCGCTTGACGCCGCTGCAGTCACGGCCGGCTCCGCCGCTGCTCCGGCTTGATTCGCTGAATTTCCGGATTCGACCGGAATAGTCCCGGTTTGGCCCGTATGTGTCTCCGCTTGGCCCGGGTTATTGCCGAATTGGCCTGCGGCCATTCCTGGTTCGTCCACAGGCGACGCGTTGGCAGCCCGGCTCCATCCGATCAACACGAGACAGAGAAGCAGCAGCGCGGCACTAAGTTTGGGAGGTCGGAATATGCCGCGCTTTTTCATTGCCGTTGCTCCTTTCGATTGCATATAAGCCTGGCCTTATAGCGCCTTACGCGGGCAGCAGCTTCATGACGGTCTCAATAATGATGCCGATGATCGGCACAGCCAGCGTCATAATCAGCACTTTGCCGGCCAGTTCGATTTTGGAAGCGATCGATTCCTGGCCCGCGTCACGTACGATCTGGGCTCCGAATTCCGCGATATAGGCGATGCCGATAATTTTGAACACGGTCTTGAGATATACGGTCTCCATGCCCGAAGACTCCGCGAGCCGCTGAAGCGTGGATATGACACCGCCGATTTTGCCGATCAGAAACAGGAAGATGAGTATGCCCGTAGCCGCGGCCAGCAAAAAAGCGAACATCGGTTTTTGTTCTTTCAGCACAAGAATGAGAACGGTCGACATCAGCCCGATTCCTACGATTTGAATGATTTCCATAGCGCGGCCTATTGAAAAAGAAAGATCGTCTTGATTTCCTGCAGCAGTCCGTCCAGCATTCGGATGACCATGAACAGCACGACGACGAAGCCGATGACGGTCACCCAGTGGGCAATATCCTCTTTGCCCATCTGCTTGAGTACGGTATGAATCATGGCGATAATGATGCCGATGCCGGCAATTTGAAAGATCGCGTTGACTTCAATATTCATTCCTGGCACCTCGCTAAAAGATCAAAATGACGATGAGCGCCCCCAGCAGCAGTCCCAGGCTTTTGCTCACTTTTTCGTACTTGGCCTGGTCCTCGCGGGCCGAAATCTCCTCCTGCTTCAGCTGCTGCAGCGCCAGCGCAATATGGTTCGCTTGATTGCTTCGGTCGCTGGTGCCCAGGGTGCAGCTTAGCTGCCGGAGAACTTCCTGCTCCGGCGCCTTCATCGCGGTCGCCTTCCAGTGCGTTTCCATCGCCCGGCCCATCGCTTCCTGCGCGCTCTCGTTACGCGGCGCGCACATGCCTTCTGCGGCTGCGGCGAAGAGGCCCTTCAGCGGCTCCCTCGACTGGACGGCGATCCGCTTCATCGCTTCCGGCAGCGGCGTATAGCCGTACATGATCTCGGTCTCCAGCCGCTGAAGCGCGGCGGTCAGACCTCGGATGTGCCGGGGCCGGTCCGCGTACTGGCCAGCCCGCCTGAAGCCCGCCAGCGTGGCCGCGAGCAGAATCATCGCGGCGCCGAGAAGCTTAAGCATGGCGTTCGCCTCCTCTGTCTTCTCCGGAGTATACCGGGAGCGAGCGTTTGCGGCCGTCCAGCACGCGGAAGGAGAGTTCTCCCGCCGACCGGCGGAGGATGACATACCTTTCGAACATCCCCAGCTCGATAAGCCTGCCCAGACCGGGCCTTAGAGCCAACTCGGACACTTCCCGTCCGTGCGCGGCCGCCAGAACCGTAATTCCGGCGTGCAGCGCCTCGGTCACCGCCTCGGCATCCTCCGGCCGGCCAATTTCGTCCGCAATCAGCACATCCGGCGAAAGGGAGCGAATCATCATCATCATGCCCTCGGCTTTGGGACAGCCGTCCAGCACATCCGTACGCGGGCCAATATCGAAGGCGGGAATTCCTCTTCGGCTTCCGGCAATCTCGGAACGCTCGTCCACGATGCCTACCTTGAGGCCAGGCCTGCGCCCTTCCCTTCCTCCCTTGCTCCCGGCGGAAATCTGCCGGGCGAGATCACGGAGCAGCGTTGTCTTCCCATGCTGGGGCGGGGACAAAATGAGCGTGTGCATGACCCGCTGGCGGCTCCCGTCCAGAAGATGCGGCAGAAGCCGGTCGGCGACTCCGGGAATCTCTCTTGCGATCCGGACGTTGAATCCGCCGATGTCCCGCAGATGGCCTACGCTGCCTCCGCTTAGAACCGTCCGCCCGGCAAGTCCGATGCGGTGTCCTCCCGGGATGGTAATAAATCCCTTACGAAGTTCTTCTTCCATCGTATACAGAGAATGGTTGCTGATCAGATCAAGCATCCGGTGGCTGTCTTCGCGGTCAGGTCTATATGCCTCCTCCGGTTCCAGGGTCAGCCGCCCGGCCGCATCTACAAAATGGTATGTGCCTGCATAATTGATTTCCAGCGGACGTCCTTCCCTGATGCGAATTTCTTCTACCGTCTCCAGCAGCGTAACCGGCAGCCGGGACAGCGCGGCTTTCACTTTTTCGGGAAATAATTGAAGCCAGTCGTTAGCCATAAACCGTACCCCCAAGTTGTCCTCTTTGGAATGCTTTATTCCATATCTATGCTTGTACGTTCGCAATATGACTACCAATCTATCATTTTTTGAAAATGCCGATTAAGAGACACGCCACACCTATACCCACCCAAGCCAGCTTGCCTGGGGAGAGATCCTTCGCCATGCCCGTTAGTCCGATAGCCGTCGTCAGAATCAGCACGGTCGGACCGACCAGCGCGAGCCCCGAGTTAACCGCAAGCGCCTTGTCCACCTGGTTTAACCGCAGCATGATCAGCGCAGCAGTGATTTCCGCGCTGCCCGACAGCATCCGCAGAATAGCCATCCAGCTCACATACTTGTCCACCTTCGTTATAGCCCCCTCTGCCCGAAATTTCGGCGCGTCTTCCGAAAGCCGCCGGTTCCCGGCTGTTATATTCATAGATATGCGGGATTGTCCCGCTTTAGACAACAAGAATCCGGGCATAAAATCGGGTACAGGAATCCAATATATATGGAAAAGAAAACATTACGAAAAAAAAGTGATAGAAAAATCTCATCAGTGTGATAAAATATTTTTTGCAAATAGGATAACCAAGTCATGATACAGAAAGGAATGCTTCCATGCACATGCGTCATCAAGCAGTAGTCAACACTTTTGAAAGTCTTGCCAAAACGGCCAGAGAAGCAGCCATTGTCGTACTTTCCGCCCTCCTGGTCGCCGCCGGTCTCAAGCTGTTTCTCATCCCGCATCAGCTGCTCAGCGGAGGAGTGGCCGGAACGGCATCCGTCATCGGTTACTTGACCAATCCCAAGTATATTTCGCTCATCTATTTCGGCATCAATCTGCCGATTCTGCTCTGGGGCTTCGTTGCCGTAGGGAAAAAATATATCTGCCTCAGCATGCTCTGCGTCGCCAGCACAACCTGGTTTCTGACGATTATTCCCCAGGTGCAGGTGACCAAAGATCCGATTCTCGCCAGCGTCTTCGGCGGGGTTATTATTGCGGGAGGCGTCGGTTTCTCATTGCGTGCGGGCGGATCATCGGGAGGGTTCGATATTTTGGGCTCTATCATCACACGCAAGCGGGATGTGCCGATGGGAACGGTGTTGTTCATTTTGGACGGGGTAATTATTTTGACCCTCGGATTTATGAAAAGCTGGGATTCCGCGCTGTACGCCATGCTGTGTACCTTTGTGAAGAGCAAGGTGGTTGACATCATCCATATCCGGCATGTCAAACTGACCTGCTTCATCGTTACGAAACGGAAGGATGAGATGGTAGAGCAGCTGAACCGGCTTCCTCATGGCGTTACCGTGGTCAATACGGAAGGGGGCTACAGTCATGAAGGCAATACGATGCTGATGACGGTCACCACGCGGTACGAGCTTGCGGAACTGCGTAAGGCGGTTATCGAGGTCGATCCATCCGCGTTCGTCAATGTGCTGGAGACAGTGGAAATTCTGGGGAGGTTCAAACGGCTGGCATAAGGGCAGCTTATACATTCTTATCCATTAAAAAAAGGGACTGCCGAAAGCCTTGCCAGGCTCGCGGGACAGTCCCTTGTTGCTGCTTGCTGTATAGAAAATTTATGGATTATTCAGCGTGAAACTTTTTCAAGCATTGATGATAGTCTACCGGCGTACCTGCGGACCGCCTACAAATACCTGCTGGTCGGTATCCAGACCGTACGCCGTATGCAGCGCCTGGATAATCTCTTGAAGCTTGCCGGACTCCACAACGCAGGACACCTTGATCTCGGAGGTGCTGACCATCTTGATGCTGATTCCAAGACTTGAAATCACGTCGAACATCTGCGCAGCCACACCGGGATGGCTGACCATGCCCGCGCCAACAATGGAGATCTTGACCAGATTATCTTCCGAGGTTACTTCGCGGTATGGCAATTCTTGTCTGATTTGCCGGATAACCTCCTTGGCCTTTTCCATTTCGTCCAGCGAGACGGTGAAGGAGAAATCCGCTTCCCCGTTCTGTACGCCGCTCTGCACGATGATGTCGACGTTGATGCCTTCATCGGCCAGCTTTCCGAACACTTGAGCCAGTACACCGGGAACATCGGCCACTCCCGAAATACTGATCCGAGCCACACTTTTGTCGTATGCGATGCCGCTTACCGCCACTCCCTGCTCCATGCTTGCTTCCTCCTTCACCACAGTACCTTCGTTATAATTAAAGCTCGACCGCACAACCAGCTTCACCTGGTAGCGCTTTGCGTATTCCACCGCGCGCGGATGCAGCACGGCGGCGCCCAGGTTGGCGAGCTCCAGCATTTCGTCATATGAGATTTCCTTAAGCTTGCGCGCGTTCTTCACGATGCGCGGGTCGGTGGAATATACACCATCAACGTCGGTATAAATCTCGCACACGTCCGCCTTAATCGCCGCAGCAAGCGCAACCGCCGTCGTATCGGAGCCGCCGCGTCCGAGCGTCGTAATCTCGCCGTCCAGAGTCATCCCTTGAAAGCCGGCAACGATCACAATCTTGTCTCTCTCCAGCGCTTCCAGCACCCGGCGGGGCACAATCTCGTTAATCCGCGCCCGTCCATGTGTCTCATCCGTGCGGAAGCCGGCCTGCCAGCCGGTATAGGAAACAGCTTCCCGTCCAATGCCGGTTAGAGCGATGGTCAGCAGCGCAATGGAGATCTGCTCCCCTGTCGTCATCAGCATGTCCATCTCGCGCGCAGGCAGCTGGCTGCTGAGCAGCTTGGCCTGATCGATTAGATCGTCGGTCGTGTCCCCCATGGCGGAGACGACCACGACACAGCGATGGCCCTCATCCTGCTTGTCTGCGATGCGTTTGGCAACCCGCTTCATACGCTCGGCGTCGCCTACGGAGCTGCCTCCGAATTTCATGACATAAAGTGACAAAGCCTCATTCACTCCCTACTTCAAATTCTATGTAGCAGTTTATACATTCGGTTTCCCGCTTTTACACAGTATAATACGAAAGTGACCGGATGCGTTAATTATTTTTGCAAAAAAAGCGACATATCGTAAGGCTCATAAACGAGCCCGTGAACGCCAAAACCTCCCCGCATCCATGCGGGGAGGGCGGTATCGCGGCGTAACAAAACGAAGCGGTCTTACGCGCGGGAGATGTACTTGCCTTCGCGTGTATCGATCAGAAGAACGTCATCCTCGTTAATGAAGAGCGGCACCTGTACGGTATGTCCGGTCTCCAGCTTGGCTGCTTTTGTCGCGCCTTGGGCCGTATTGCCTTTTACGCCCGGCTCGGTTTCCACAACCTTGAGCTCAACGCTGGTCGGCAGGTTGATGCCGAGAAGCTCACCTTGGTAGCTGACGATGTTAACCGTCATGTTCTCTTTAAGGAAGTTCAGCTCCCACTCAAGCTGATCAGCATCAAGGCTGAATTGGTCATAGGTTTGGTTGTCCATGAACACATGCTCGGAACCGCTCGCATACAGATATTGCACAGCGCGGTTCTCAATGATGGCGCGGCCGATCGTCTCGCCCGCACGGAAAGTGCGTTCAACGGTGTTGCCGTTGCGCAGGTTCTTCAGCTTGGAGCGGACGAACGCCGCGCCCTTGCCCGGTTTAACATGCTGGAAGTCCAACACGGTAAAAATGTCGCCGTCCACCTCAACGGTCAGGCCTGTTTTAAAATCGTTTACAGAAATCACTAATAAACCCCTCCTGAATTCGAAAATAACTTGTCCTTATGAGAACAATTAAACTATTTCGGCCGTAACCTAGCAGATGGTTCTACCGAAATTTAGAGAACGGTGTAATCCTTGGATGAATGGGTCAATCTCTCGACGCCGGTCTCCGTTACGACTACATCATCCTCAATGCGGACGCCTCCGAGTCCCGGCACATAGATGCCCGGCTCCACGGTGACAACCATGCCCGGCTGAAGCACATCGTCGCTGAGCTTCGACAGACGCGGCCACTCATGAACTTCCATGCCAAGGCCGTGGCCAAGACTATGCCCGAACTGGTCTCCGTAGCCGTAGCGGGTGATAATATCCCGTGACAAAGCGTCGCATTCCTTGCCGGTCATGCCCGGCTTAATATGCTCCAGCGCGTACAGCTGAGCCTCCAGCACGATGTCGTAAATCTCTTTAAGTTTAGGGTCAGGGCTGCCCAGCGCGATCGTCCGCGTGATATCGGAGCAGTAGCCGTCCAGCAGCGCGCCAAAGTCAAACGTCACGAATTCATTATTCTGAATAACCTTCTGACTCGCAACGCCATGGGGCATGGAGGAGCGTTCTCCGGAAGCCACGATCGTATCGAAGGACGAGGCGGTCGCCCCGTGGCTCCGCATGTAGAATTCCATTTCCAGATCAACGTCCCGCTCGGTCATTCCCGGCTTAATCACATTCAGAATGTGCCGGAACGTGTCGTCGGCAAGATCCGCCGCTCTTCTCATCACGGCGAGCTCATCTTCATCCTTGAACATGCGAAGCTTCTCCACCGCTTGAGATACCGGAACAAGTTCGGCCGGCTTCAGCGCTTCCACGTATGACGTATAGGCGCTGTAAGACACGTCGTCCTGCTCGAAGCCAAGGCGTACCTGTCCGCCCTTCGGCAGCAGCTCGCGAACCGTGTCGATAAACTTCGGCCCATGCTGCACGACCTTAAGCCCCTTCACCTGTTCCGAAGCCTGGGTCATGTAACGGAAGTCAGTAAGCAAATAGCTCTCGTCGCCCGTAATCAGCACATAGCCGGATGAGCCGGTAAATCCGCTCAAATAGCGGCGGTTAATGCTGCTCGTGATTAACATCGCATCCAGACCGCGATCCTGTACTACCTTCCGCAGTTTGGAGACCCGGTTGTTGCCCATGATCATTCTCCTCTCGAAAATAGCCACATTGTATTGTAACATAGGGCCATGCCAACTGAGAAGTTTTTTTGAGTGTCAGGCCATTCCCGTACTGCTGTCCCTCTTGCGCTCGTCCGTGTATTCGGTCGCGGCCGTATAGCCAATGAACAGTCCCCATAGCAGGAACAGGCAAAATTCACTGATTAACGAATTCCAGGGAAGCCGAAAAGGCGGCTGCATCAGGAAGGACCAGGAGCATGCCAGAATGAGCACCGACCACCATACGATTCCATAGATCATACCTGCCCAAGGCCCCTTTATTTTGCGGAAAACCAGAACATACAAGATGGAACAAAGCACCGAGAAGCCGATAAACAGAAGATACCCGGTCAGCTGACCGGCGGCCGACATCAGAAATTTGTGCCGAAAGACCGGCTCGCCCAGAAAGCCCGGAATTACCTTCGTAAATTGAAGCGCATAGAATATCCAGTGCAATCCGCCCCAGATAAGGCCCGCAAAGAAACCCGTCTCAATCGCAAAAAACAACGGATTCGTCTTCTGCCGCTGCTGACTCGCCGCATTTCCCATTAAGCCGCACTCTCCTCTTTCTACTATAGATATAGGCCTTATAATTAGCCGCCGATCCTGCTTACAGACTAGTATGCGCAGGAAAGATCGTTCCAAGTAGAAATGTAAACAAAAATTAGTTACAATGTAGAATATAGAGCAGCAGTACACTACATTTTACAGGAAGGTGAATTGGTTGTCTCAGGAAACTCCGAGTTACGGCGGTCAAGCCGTCATCGAAGGCGTTATGTTCGGCGGCAAGCATGTCAATGTGACAGCCGTACGGCGGAAAAATCAAGAAATCACTTTTTTGGAGGTGCCGAGAAGCGAGAAGAGCTGGGTTGTAAAACTGCGCAAGATTCCGCTGCTTCGCGGCCTTGTCAGTATTATAGATGCCAGCGCCAAAGGCTCCAAGCATTTGAATTATTCCGCCGAGGCTTATGCGGAAGACGAGACGGAGCCGGAGGAACTCGCCAAGCAGAAGAAGCAGAAGGAGAAAGAAGAGGGCTGGGGTCTAGGGATGATACTGGGCGTAGCCGTCATGGGGATTTTGTCCTTCCTTGTCGGCAAAATTATTTTCACCCTTGTTCCCGTGTTCGTAGAAGATTTTTTGTTCGGTAATGCATTCAAGAACTACGTTCTGCACAACCTCATTGAAGGGGCCATTAAGCTGGTCCTGCTGCTGGTCTATCTGTGGGTCATCTCCCAGACCCCTGTGATCAAAAGATTGTTCCAGTATCACGGCGCAGAGCATAAGGTCATTAGCGCATTCGAAGCCGGCGATGAATTGACGGTAGAAAATGTGCAGAAGCACAGCCGCCTGCATTACCGGTGCGGAAGCAGCTTCATGATGCTGACGATTGTGCTGGGCGTTATCATTTACTCCATTGTGCCATGGGATACCCTGGTGGAGAGAATTGTACAACGGCTTATCCTGCTCCCGCTCGTTATCGGTGTATCCTTCGAAGTGCTGAAGGGCACTAACGCCGTACGTGAACTTCCGGTGCTGCGCTATCTTGGCTATCCCGGACTATGGCTTCAACTGCTTACAACGAAAGAACCGAAGGACGATCAGGTGGAAGTATCGATCGCCTCCTTCAACCGCATGCGCGAATTGGATGCGGCAATCGAAGCAAAAGGATATCAACAATCAAGTGTAACCGGAGGCATATTGGACCCTGTGAAAGGATGAGTGGCCTATGAAATGGCATGCTTTGATTTTTTGGAGCGCAGTACTGCTAGCGGTTTTCGGTCTCGTATCGGGTTTGGCGGCAGATGGCCTCAGCTCGCTGAGTGGCTTTGTCATTCCCGTCGCTTTATTCCTTGTTTTGTACCTGCTCTACAAGTTCCCGCCCCGCCGGTATGCCGGAAGCGGCAGCCGCAGACAGCCTAAAATCAAGGTAAAGCCTTCCCAGAAGACATTGGCGAAGGTCGCAGGCATGCGAAAGAGCCAGCCGCCGGCCGGCAAACGCAAGACCTATCCTTTTCGAGTCATTGAAGGCAGCAAAGGGAAGAACGAAGATGAACAGTTGCCCAGATATCACTGATTTATGCACGGTACCCGCGTTCACGCATTCCATCTAGAGTGCGGGGACGCTTTTTTATTTACAATCAGCAGCTTCTCAAGCCGTCCCGGACGCCATTTCCGGAAAAACTCCTTTCCCGCATGGTATCCGGAATTGTACAGTGCCGTACTCTCTTCAGGAGTCAGCTCAAATTGGACCGTGCCGATGCCAAGTGTGGGAATTTTGACCGTGCGGACAATCTTCTCCTGCTCGATATAGCGCTCGTCATGCGCCGACAGCATCGTTCCGACTAGCGCCTGAAGCATACTGAAAGGCCCTGTGATCCGGTGGGCCTGAGGTGCTGTGTGCCCGACCATCTGATACCCGACGACCGGAACCTTTACCGCTCCCTGCCCTCCGGGTTCTTTTTCTTTTTTCTCAAACAGCCATATCGGAAAGTTGCTCAGCAATCCTCCGTCCACCATGTAGACAAACTGTTCGGCAAAAGACTTTCCTTCCGCCGCTTTTCCGCTCCTGCGCAGCATCACCGGATCGAAGAAGTACGGAATGCTGCAGCTCATGCGCACCGCCTTGGCCACTTCGAAATAATCGGGGTTGATCCCATACTCCTCAAGTCCCTCAGGCAAGATAACAAGCCTGCCATCTGTTATGTCGGAAGCGATGATCGACAGCTTGCCCGGAGGAAGATCGCGAAAAGAAACAATTCCCTTCTGCCGTAAAATGCCGCGTATCCATGATTCCAGCGCCTCTCCCGAGTAGAGCCCCTTTTTCAGCATCACCCGCAGAGCGGGACCGATTAGCTTGGTATTAAAGAACGGCGAGCGTTTCAAAAAAGAACGGAACGAGGTACCCCGAATAATTCTGCTCATTTCCTCCCCGCTATACCCGGCTGCAAGCAGTGAGGCGACAATAGAGCCCGAGGAGGTGCCTGCTACCCTATTGAACGTAACGCCCGCATCCTCCGACGCCTGAACCGCTCCCGCAAGCGAAATGCCCTTTACGCCGCCGCCTTCAAAGACCGCATTGATTTCCATAAACGGCAATCCCCCGTTCCCATAGACTTATACTGCTTATCTATGAGCACGGGGGATATTTAATGCCTGAAAAGCCCGGTCAGGACTTAAAATAAAAGGTCAGCAAGCTGCTTAAATCCGATGGATTGCGCACCACAATGTCATTGGCCCGGAACATGATGCTGCCCTGCACTTCGGCATATTTTTCGTTGAATTTCAGTTGGTTGATAATCTGCTCGCCGCTCTGCCATTCGGCGCTTTGGTCCGCTGCGCCCACCTTGTAGGCCGCCTGGCCAATATACAGCTTCACGCCCGTGTTCCGAACCTCGCTCGCCCACCATTCCACCAGCTTGTCGTATCTGGCTGCATTAAAGGATAGGCTCCAATAAATTTGCGGTGCGATATAATCGACCCAATCCTGCTTGATCCAGGTCCGAACGTCGGCGTACATATCGTCATATGCGGACACGCCTGCCGTCGTATCCGAACCGGTGCTGTCCATCTTGCTATTGCGCCAGACGCCAAAGGGGCTGATGCCATATGAAACCTCGGGCTTCAGCGCATGAATCTGCTTCCCGAGCTCGCGAACGAAGTCGTTGACATTATCACGCCGCCAGTCGGCTTTGCTTGCGATATTTTTAGCGTTATAGGTTTTGAAGGTGCTGTCATCATCAAAAGAGGAAGACGGATAGAAATAGTCGTCTAAATGAACGCCGTCGATCGAGTAGCCCTTCACGACTTCAAGCACCGTATCGATGATGCTCTGACGCGCCTCCGGGATTCCCGGATTAATGTAAAGCTTCTCGGACGCCTTAACGATCCACTCCGGATGAGCCTTGGCGACATGATTAGCGGCAAGCGACGCCGTCCCAGCATCTGTTGTCGCCCGGAACGGATTGAACCAGGCATGGAACTGCATCCCCCTTGCGTGCGCCGCGCCGATCATGAACTCAAGCGGATCATAGCCCGGGTCCTTGCCCTGGGTACCGGTCAGCACTTTGGACCAGGGAACAAGCGAGGACGGGTACAGGCTGTCGCCGCTTGGGCGCACCTGCACGAATACGGCATTGAATCCGATGGCCTTCAGCTTGTCGAGCAAGCTGATGAACTCTTTTTTCTGTTGATCGATCTTCCCTATCGAAGAAGCAGAGGGCCAGTCCAGGTTGTACACGCTGGATATCCAAACCCCTTTCATTGCCTTGGAGCCAGCTCCGGGAATACTGGGAACGGTTGGCTTTGGAATCACGGGCACGGTCGGTACGGATGGCGTCTGCGGATTTACCGGGTCGCTTGCCTGCGGAGGCTCGTCGCCAGTATATAGCGAAATCTGCTTGGCGGCTTTATTCCATACAACCTGAAGCCCGAGATTCTCCGCCACGAACCGTATCGGCACCATAATCCGCCCCTGTCTGATCACGACCGAATTATCCAGAGAAACGGATGCTCCGTTCACCATTGCCGTTTTTTTACCATTCGTAAGCTTCAGTTCATTGCTGCCCTTGACGATCGTAACGGTCTTGCTGCTCTGACTCCACCCCGTCTGGGCGCCAAGACCTTGGCTAATCACTCCGAGCGGCACCATTGTGACATTCTTTGAAGTAATATACGGCGGCACATCGCTCGCAAGCGGGATTCCGTCAAGCTCAATTGTAATTACGGCTGATGCCGCCCGAGCGGCGCCGGAAGACAGCAGCGGTACACAAAGCACAATAAGCAGCATTCCGATGACCCAATTCTTCAGTTTCATAATTCCTCCCCAAACCTCCGGTTATGTAACATGCTACTCATTTGGACGAGGAAAAATGGAAAAGGTTGCGCAAAAAGCAAAAGAAACGGATCTACTGTCCAATTCAGGACAATATCCGTTTCCTGTTTGTGCTCATGATTCGCTGTATAATTCCTGATGAATCTGATTTAACATCTGAATTCTGCGCTCATCCCGGCGGAAAAATTCCACAAGCGACTCTATGCATGTAATGGAATCCCAGCTTAAATGATGCTCAATTCCTTCGACATCCCGGTATATATTCTGCTCCTGGACGCCAATAATCGCGAGAAACTCTTCCAGCAGCTTGTGGCGGTCCACCAGACGTTTCCCTACTTTTTTTCCTTTAGTGGTCAGGACGAGCCCGCGATATTTCTCGTAGATGAGATATTCGTCCTTATCCAGTTTTTGGATCATTTTGGTAACGGAAGAGGGATGAACCTCCAGACCCTCGGCAATATCCGATACCCGCGCATAGCCTTTCTCATCGATCAGCTTGTAGATGCGCTCCAAATAATCCTCCATGCTGGGTGTTGGCATGCAATTACCTCTTTTCTATAATGACCATGGTCCTAAGACCAAACCTTGTTCTAACAATGATACATGTTTCTCCCCAAGCTTGGCAAGTCGAAAGCACACATGTTCTGCGCCCAATCTGCACAGCATTGCCAGGATTTTCGGACCTCGGATTCGGCAAAATAAGCTTATCCCTTTTTGAAAAGGAGTGTGTGTAAGTTTATGACCGTGCTGACGCCGGAGCATAGAGCCGCCCAAACGCCAAGGAAACCGACGAGCCTGTTTATTCCGGAACTGGTGTATTTCGAGCCGGACGCGCTTTCTTACCCCAAGGGAGAGCGGATCATGGAATGGGTGCGGGAACGCGGTATACCTTATCGTATGACCACTTCGCATAACCGTATTACCAATCTTCCCGGAGAAGGCGAACTGGAGCAGTACAAAATCGCCAAGCGAACTCTTGTCGTCGGCGTACGCAAAACCCTTGAATTCGACCAATCCAAGCCTTCCGCAGACTACGCCATCCCCATCGCCACCGGCTGCATGGGCCATTGCCATTATTGTTATTTGCAAACAACGCTCGGAGCCAAGCCGTATATTCGAATTTATGTCAACACCGGGGACATCATGGCTGCGGCCAAACGTTATATCAAGGAGCGCGAGCCCGAAACTACGACCTTTGAAGCAGCCTGTACCTCTGACCCGCTTGGAATTGAGCATATTACCGGCTCGCTCGCGGAGCTTATTACATTTATGGCCGAGGAGCCGCTGGGGAGGCTGCGCTTTGTGACCAAATTCCAACATGTGCAGCCGTTGCTGGGAATCGCGCACAACCATCATACCCGCATCCGGTTCAGCGTCAACGCAGGTTATGTTATCCGCAATTTCGAGCCGGCCACCGCCCGTTTCGAGGAACGGATCGAGGCCGCCGGACAAGTGGCTCGCGCCGGTTATCCGCTGGGGTTCATCATCGCGCCGATCATCTGGCATGACGGTTGGCAGGAAGGCTATGCCGAACTGCTGGCGAAGCTTGCGCAGGCGCTCCCTCCCGAAGCGGGCAAAGACCTGACCTTCGAAATGATCCAGCACCGGTTCACCAAGACGGCCAAAGCGGTCATTGAGAAGCGCTATCCGAAGACCAAGCTCGAGATGGATATAGAGAAGCGCAAGAAAAAATGGGGCCGCTGGGGGCAAAACAAATACGTGTATCCCGATGAGCAGCAAAACGCCCTGCGCGAATTTATCACAGAGCGTATTTTTGAGTATTTTCCGGCAGGCCGGATCGAATATTTCACCTAAACTCCTTAGAATTTAAGCCAACCCGGAGTAATGCCCTGCAGCCAAATGGTAATGCGGAACATCTGATCCGTAAACAGCAGAATGCCCATAAAGACCATCAGCGCTCCGCCGATTTTCATCAGAGGACCCGAATATTTCAGCAGCCGCCGCGCCCCGCCAACGAAGAAGGCCAGCACGAAAAAAGGCAGCGCGAACCCGATGCTGTACGCCGTAATCAACTTCAGCCAGGTTCCCGGTTCGCTAGCCGACAGGGCGATAATCGCCGTCAGGATCGGACCGATGCATGGTGACCATCCAGCGGAGAAGCCGATGCCGAAAATAAAGGAACCGGCGTAGCCCGCCGGTTTCCGGCTGAATTCCAGCTTACGCTCGCGCATAAGGAAGCGGGGCTGAAAAATTCCCAGCAGAAATAGTCCCATCCCTATGATCAGGATGGCGGACAATCGGCGAATCAGCTCGCGCTGTTCAATGAAGAACTGCCCGAATACGCCGGCGCCGAAGCCGAGCGTATAAAAGACCGCCGAAAACCCCAGAATAAACGCCAGTGTATGGCTGAGCGTGCGAAGACGGGCTTCCCCTCTCTGTTCTCCCGTTCTTAGCTGCTGGACCGACAGCCCGGTTATGTATGATAAGTAAGAAGGATACAGCGGCAGACAGCAGGGGGAAATGAAAGAAGCCAGACCGGCGGCCAAAGCGATTCCCGCGTTAATGTTGGACACTGCGGCATCTCTCCTTCAGTCACATTGCCGGGAGCCTTTGGGCTTCCGGTTTTTGCTGCTGCTTTCTCATCCTATCCGGCCAATTCTACAGGCGAACTCCCTTTTTACCGGCCAGTGTCAGCGCGAGAAGGGCAATCAGCAGCAGAACAATCGTCGCGCCCGGCGCCAGATTCCAAATCCCCGCGATGACCAGCCCGCTGACAACGGCAATTTCCGCTATGACAACGGATAAAATAACGGCGATTCTAAAGCTGCGCGATAGCAGCAGGCTGATCGCCACCGGAATGGTCAAGAGCGCGGATACGAGCAGAGAGCCGACGATTTTGATCGCGGTGCTGATAACGAGAGCCGTCAGGATGGTGATCAGCACATTAAGCATCTTAACAGGCAGTCCGCTTACACTGGCAGCATCCTCCTCGAAGCTGAGCAGAAAGAATTCCTTGAAAAACACCGACATCACGACTACCACCACAAGGGTCACGATGCCGACGACCAGCAGATCGGTATTGTCTAGCGTATAAATGCTGCCGAACAAGTAGCTGATGACATCGGCATTATACCCTTTTCCCAAGGTGAAAAATAATGAAGCCAGCGCCACACCGCCCGACATAATAACGGCGATCGACAGCTCGGCGTAGGTTTTATAGGCTTTGCGAAGCTTCTCTATCCCGAAGGAAGCCGCGACGGCAAAGATCAGTCCCGCTCCCAGCGGGTAAAAGCCAGTCAAAAATCCGAGCGCCACTCCAGCGATCGTGACATGGGCCAGCGAGTCCCCAATCATCGACAGCCGTCTAAGCACAAGAAAAACGCCTATAAGCGGCGCCGTAATCCCAATCAACAGGCCGCCCGCGAGCGCCCGTTGAAAAAAATCGCTGAATAGAATATCCAATGTGAAGTTTCCCCTCCCAAACCCTCCCCACCGGGGAGGGCCCCAAGGGCTGCGCCCTCTGGACACCCGCAAATTTTGGCGAAGGTGTTCAGGGGGGCGCTCCCTGGGTGTTTGACTCAATGAGCGCTTACGTCCCAAAAGGCGGGACACGCTTGACTTTTTTCGTACCTAGATTAAAAGCTTAAAGGTCAAAGGCATGATCGGCTAATGTTGTACAATGGCCGATCCTATTAAAAAACGAAGATCAGAACCTTAAAGATTAAAGGCTTGATCATCTAATGTTGTACAATGGCCGATCGTATTAAACCTTAAGGGCAAGGGCCTGATTACCTAATGTTGTACAATGGCCAATCTTTATTATGTGAGCGTATGCTGCAGGTCTTTGGCGGCACAGTTCTGAAGCTCATGCGAGTGGCGGGAATAGAAATTGATTTTGCCGTTGCACTTCAAAGGGTCCTCGCCGAGATAATTTTGGATCATATCGATGTCATGCGATACCATCAGGAATGTCATATGATGATGGGCATGCATATGTGTAATCAGATCGAAGAACGCAGCCTGCGTCTCGATGTCGATGCCGACCGTAGGTTCGTCCAGAATGAGCAAATCCGGATGGTTAATCAGTGCCCGCGCCAGAAAGACGCGCTGCTGCTGGCCGCCGGACAGCATGCCGACCCTTTTGTTCTGAATGCCCTCAATGCGCATCACTTCCATTGCGTCATCACATTTGCACTGCTCAGCTCGGGAGATGCGCCGAAATACTTTTTTGTTATTGTATAGTCCGGACATGACCACTTCCCGTACCGTGGCAGGAAACAGCGGGTTGAACGCATTTTTTTGCGGCACATAACCGATTCGTTCCCAATCCTTGAACTTGCGGACCGGTTGGCCGAACAGGCGGATCTCGCCTTCGGCTGCTGGAAGCAGGCCAACGATCATTTTAAGCAGCGTAGTCTTGCCGGCTCCATTCGAGCCGATAATGCCAACAAAATCGCGTTCTCTCACCGTAAAATTCAAATCGGAAATGACCTTCTGTTCCCCGTAGGAAAACGAGAGGTTCTGTATATCGATCATATGCTGGTGGCAGTCCAGGGATACCGGTTGCATGGCAATCCCCCCTTTCACGTAGGCTTTCTCCCTTATTTTAAAGCCAGAATTAAATTTTGCAAATTTTTCTCCATAAGTGTGTAATAATTTTCATTGTTTTTCTGATCCTGCTCCGTAAGCCCCTCTACCGGATTAAGCACCATTGTGGACACGCCCGCTTCGGCGGCTAACGTCTTGGCCAATTTGTCCGAAACCAGTTCCTCGAAAAAAATATAACGAATGCCCTCTTTTTTCACCAGTTCCGCCAGCTTCACCAAATCCTGCCCACGCGGCTCTGCGTCCGGAGACAAGCCCATAATCGCATGCTGGGTAAGGCCGTAATCACGGCACAGATAAGCAAATGCCTGATGGGACACCACGATCTCTTTATTCGGGACCTTTGCCAGCTCCGCTGCAAACTTGGCATCTAGCGCCTTCAGACGCTCCGCAACCTTGCTGTAACGCTCTTCATATCCGTCTTTATGGGCGGGATCAACCTGCACCAGGCTGTTTTTAATATTTTCAGCCATCAATAGAGCCGATTTCGGGCTGACCCAGGTATGCGGATCGGTATGCAGCGAGTCCCCGGATGCTTCCTCTTTGTGCTCTCCGCCGTGATCATGCTCATCTTCTTCATTCGTCATGATATAATTGATGCCTTTGCTTACTTCGACCGCCTGAACCTTACTGCCGCTGTCGAGACCTTTCAGAAAATTCGGCACCCAGCCCTCCAGCCCAGCACCGTTGTACAGAAACAGCTGCGCTTTGGAGGTATTCACGATATCTTGACTGCGCGGCGTCCAGTCATGCGGCTCCACGCCGACCGGCAGCAGATTGATAGCATTGACGTCTTCCCCGCCGATTTCCTTAGCAAACTCATAAATAGGGTAAAAAGTGGTAACTACGTTCACCTTGTCTTCCACGATCGCACCGCTGCTCTTCGGGCCGCACCCGGACAGCAGAAGCGCCAGCAGTATAAGGGGAAGCGCCAGTCCCTTGATTCCTTTGAATAACATGTTATATGTTTCTCCTCCTGATCGTAAACTTTACTATTAGATTATAGTCGTAATCGTTACGATAAGTCAATCGCCTAATAATCATTCTTTCGGTAATAGAGCGATTTATACTATTCTTTACTATTTTTAATAGAAAAAAAGCAGCCCGGTCCAATGACCGAGCCGCATCGAAACGAAACTTTTAGTCAAGCCTCATGCTTCTTCAATCTATTTTACAACTGCGCCATTAGGCATCGAATCGGGTACTGTAGCAATCGTAAGCTGGTCACCCTTGGAAGCCGCCAAAATCATGCCCTGCGACAGCTCGCCGCGCAGCTTCACCGGCTTCAGGTTCACGATGCAGATCACCTTGCGTCCGACAAGCTCCTCCGGCGTATAGAACTTGGCGATGCCGGACACAACCTGGCGCTGCTCATAGCCGAGATCGAGCTGCAGCTTCAGCAGCTTGTCGGCCTTCTTCACCGGCTCGGCGGCAAGCACCTGCGCCACCCGCAGCTCGGATTTGGCGAAATCGTCGATGCCGATTTCTTCTTTATGCTCTTCTTCCGGCTCGGTGGCAGCTGCCGGTTG
>NZ_ASSD01000441.1 GCF_000520715.1 Paenibacillus zanthoxyli JH29 | reverse complement strand
AGGCTTCCGCGCTCTAGAAAGGGAAGCGCGGCGTATCCAGCCGGGTCTTCTGCACGCAAGCCGCCCGCAGAGGAGCGCAGGCGCGGCCGGACCGTGAGCGCTGCCTCTGCGGGCCTCATTCCCTTCCCAGCGCCCAAAGGCGTGATTTCCAGCGGGGTCAGATTGTAGACCTTGACCCGGTAGCGCTGGCGGTAATGCTCCTTGGCCGAAGCCCCCGCCCTGCCGAAGTCCCGGCCCAGTCCGCCTGTCTCCGCAGGCTGGCTGCCGGCTTCGGATGACTGAGTTCCGCCTCCGATGACAAGGGAAGCTGAAATCCCGCTGCGTCGAAGCCGCCGCTCTCTGCCTTCGGGTGTCAATGCATGATAGTTCTCGGACCCGTCCTTCATAGTTAAGCCCTCCCGAAGCGCAAGCTTCATATCCATCCACTTTCCGGCCGGGGCTGTGGCAGACCTTACGGAAGGCGCCTCCCCCACCTGCCTAAAAAAAAGCAAAAAAAGGAGGGCATCCGCCCTCTACGCCGCCGCCCCCGATACATATAATGGAACATATCCGCTTTTGGTTGTGGCCCGCCGTTCTCGCGGTCAGGTGAAGCCACCTTTGTACCCTGACGGCGGCGTACCGTCCTTACAGTTCATCATCCAGCGCGTCGGAATCAAGGTCTTCGTAATCGAAGCCCTCGGTTTCAAAGTCGTAATCCTTGTCTTCGGGGTCGCCATCCTGGTCGCTGACATACACGCGAAGCTTGGTTTCTGCCACCAGCTCAGCCTCGAATTCGCGTTCGACCCGGATCGTTACGCTGCCCCCGCCCGAAGTTACACCCGCTTCCACACAGTTCGGCTCCTGCGTCGCCTCTGCGGACACCTCTATGGTGGAAGCCCGGTGCTTCGGGTCGAGGTACGAGAGCGAAATCGGCTCCACATAGGAAACCGTTTCTTTCGCCACCTCGGTCTGCTTATTCTTGTCGTACGAGTACCAGATGTTGATATCGTAAGTACCGATTACCTCAATTCCGTTTCCGGCGGCAACCGCTTCGTATTGGTGGTTGATGATCCAAGCCCCCAAAATACTAGTCGGATGATGTGGCGGAGTCACGGTATGGGTTACGGTGGAGAACTTACGACCCTTGCCGCAAATTGCCTTCGTAATGATCTCCCTTGTTTGGCGTTTATGGCCTAATGACATCTTTGAACCTCCTCCATACAATCATTCACTATCAAGTGTATGCAGGGCATTGGCCCAGGGTGACAACTATTTTTGGATAAGTTGATGATTTTGATAAATGAGCGTATACTCCCGTTTTCGGCGTTTTTCTCATGTTTTAGACGAAAAAGAGAGACGGCTGCCTCCCATGCGGGAAAGCAAAGCCGTCTCTTTCGTTTTTTCAGAAAATAGAAAATAAAGGATAGTGATTCAGCTTGCTATCTTCTTCCGGCTGCCGGGGCTTGCTGAGGCATCTGCTGCCCTAGGGCGATTGGCGCTTTGTACTGCTTGGCAATCTTCAGATACAGCGCCAGCTCCCGGCAGAGCTGGAGAATGGCCGAGCGGACCTCGAATTCCGCACGCGTTGACGGCAGCTTCATTCCCTGAAACTTCTGCTCCAGCGAGTTCAACAGTGTTTCCGTTCTTCCTGTGTACCCTTCATCCAGCACATCCTTGCTCAATTGCTCGAACAGTTCGGCGACCATTTCACCATGCGGCACATGCTCGTACACCTGGGAGAGAAGCTGAATCATATTTTGAATCGATTCCAGCTGCTCCTTGCGCATGTAAAAATAGACGTTCCACGCTTCGTCCGGATGAATGACGCTGTTCTCCATCTCCCTTGCCGCAGCCGTCAGGCCGCGCTGAACCGCGCTGCCCGCCTGGATCAGCTCCTTGCCGTCCCATACGTACTGCGGATCATGCAGCGTGCTTGAAATTTGCTTGAAAATAACGGAGAAGAGCCCGTCCACCTCCCGGCGTATCCCGTACATCATTTCACTGCTTTTTGGCATGTAGATCAGGTTGACCAATCCGGCGGAACCGAGTCCGATCGCCAGCAATTCCACCTGCTGGATCAGTACGTGCAGGTTCAGCTCGGCTTGTCCGAACACGCGAAAGACGATAACCGAGCTAGTGACAATGCCTTCCCTAAAGCCTGCGCGGACGATCAGCGGGAAGCTGAACAGAACGAAGAGCCCCAGCACCCAGTAATGAAAGCCGAGCCACCAAAACAGGACCCAGCCAACCAATAGACCGACCAGTGAGGCGAAAAAGCGCGCCGTGATCGTCTTTACGCTTCTTTTGCGGGTAACCTCTACCCCCAGAATGGCCAGCAGCCCGGCGCCCTGAGCATTCGGAATGCCTGCCGCCGCAGCCAATAAAACAGACAGCAGCGTCGCCGCCGCTGTCTTCACAACGCGAAACCCCATGAAATTACCCCGCTTTATTTGATGCAAAACCCGCTCCGAAGCTCAGGCGTTAGCGCCGCTGAGACGCACCTGGCTCGAACGCTTAAGTCTGCTGATAAATTTCATGGTACTTGATTTTCTGTAAACGCACAATACTTTCAAGGGCGCGTCACCGCCGGGACAGAAGCACCTTCTCCATGTACACGACCAGCTGATACATGGCGGTAGCGACAAAGGCGATAATGATCAGGCTGGACATCACGAGCGTGAAATTGAAGACCTGAAACCCGTATATAATGAGATAACCGAGTCCCGATTTCGCGACAAGAAACTCGCCGACGATGACGCCCACCCACGACATGCCTACATTCACCTTGAGCGTAGAAACGATGGCCGGAAATGAGGACGGCAGGATGACCTTGAAAAAAACTTGTGTCCGATTCGCTCCGAACGACCTTGCAACCTTTACCAAATTGGGGTCTACCCCGCAAAAGCTGTTATATACGACCAGTGTCGTGACAATAATCGTAATGGACAGCGTCGTTACCACGATGGCAGTGAACCCGGCGCCGAACATGACAATAAAGATCGGGCCGAGCGCCACCTTCGGCATACTGTTGAACACAACCATATAAGGATCAAGCACCGCAGACAAAAAAGGGGACCACCAGATCGCAACGGCCAGCAGCGTGCCGAGCAGCGTGCCAAGCACAAACCCGACAGCAGTCTCCCCTACGGTGACCCCCAGATGATGCCACAGACTGCCGTCAACCATATTGGCATAGATCTGCCAGAACACTTTGGACGGATAGCTGAACAGCAGCCGGTCGATCCAGCCCAATCTGGCTGCTGTCTCCCACAGTGCGAACAACAGCAAGAGAAATATACCCTGGACAGCGAGCACCGCCCTTTTCCGAAGCCGATTTGCCCGCTTGAACTCATCATGGCGGCTGCGCAGCCATTCCGAACGGGAAGCCGCGATTCCTATATGTTCCGCTCCCGTCGCCTTCACAAGCATTCCCTCCCTTTAATCTCTAGCCTTCTGTCTTCCTTGCCTGTCAGCAGCGGTCCCCGCAAGCTCCATTTCCTTCCATAACTCATGGAACAGCTCGGCGAATCCCGGCTGATCGCGGGCATATAAGGGGGGCGTATCCGCGATTTGCGCCGGAATAGCGAACACGCGGCGGATTCTGCCCGGATTCCGCGACAGGAGAATGACCCGGGTGCTGACCGCAATGGCCTCCGACAAGTCATGGGTAACCAGAACCGCAGTCTTTTCGCGCTGCCGCAGCGTCTCTGAGACCAAATCCTCCAACTGGAGTTTGATCTGATAATCCAGGGCCGAGAACGGCTCATCCAGCAAGAGCAGGCCCGGATCGGTCGCCAGCGTCCGCACGAGCGCGACCCGTTGACGCATTCCGCCCGAGAGCTGGTTCGGATAAAAATGCTCCGTCCCTTTCAGCCCCATATCCGTGAGGAGCTCGGCCGTCCTCTTCCGTCCCGCTTCGTCCAGACGTCCGGTCAGCTCCAGGCCCAGAAGCGCGTTGTCCAGAATGCTGCGCCACGGAAACAGATAGTCCTGCTGCAGCATATAGCCGACCTCCGGAGAAGGGCCGCTCACGGCGCGTCCGTTCACAAGCACTTCGCCGCGCGAGGGCAGCAGCAGTCCGGCTATGATCGACAGCAGTGTCGTTTTCCCGCAGCCGCTCGGTCCGACCAGGCTGACGAACTCGCCTTGTTCAATCTCAAGATTCAGATCCTCAACCGCAAGGGAAGCCTCCCTTTCGCCCAGGTAAGCGTGCGTAACTGACTTTAATTCCACAACCGGCGGCATGCATATCCCTCCTTTACACCTGGCCCCCCGGATGGCTAAGAGCGGGCTTACTTGACGCTCTGGGCGGCAGACTGCGCCTTTTCAGCGAATGAGTTATTAACGATTTTCCCTGCCGGAACCCGCTCTTTCAGCTCTCCCGCATTGTCCATGACATCAAGCAAGTTATTCCATTCCTTGTCATCGATGACCGGATTCTGTGCGTACGTATCCTGATCCTTATAGCGCTTGATCGCCGAAACAACGATATCGCGGTCCGTATTCTGGAAGTAAGGCGATATCGCATCGGCGATTTCCCCGGGACTGTGCTTTTTCACCCACAGCTGGGCTTTTTGCAGCGCATTGGTGAATTTTTGTACCGTGTCACTGTTTTTCCCGATATAACTCTTCTTGGACATAAACACCGTGTACGGCAGATAACCGCTCTCAACCCCGAAGGAAGCGACAACCTTGCCCCGCCCATCGCGTTCAAAGATCGAAGCCTGCGGCTCGAACAGCTGCACGTAGTCCCCGGTTCCCGAAGCAAACGCGCTGGCGATATTCGCAAACTCGATATTCTGGATCAGCTTGAGATCGGCAGCCGTCTCAATCCCCTTCTTCTTAAGCGTGAACGCTCCGGCCATCTGCGGCATGCCGCCTTTTCTTTGTCCGAGAAATGTCGAACCTTTGAGCTCGCTCCAATTGAAATTCGGGTGGTCTTTGCGGGCGAACAGGAAGGTGCCGTCTCTTTGCGTCAGCTGGGCAAAATTGATCACTGGATCATCCGACCCCTGCTGGTATACATAGATCGACGTTTCGGAGCCGACCAGTGCAACATCAATCGCTCCCGAAAGCAGCGCCGTCATCGTCTTGTCTCCGCCCGGAATGGTCTGAAGCTCGACATCCAGCCCCTCCTGCTTGAACAATCCCAGCGACAACGCTACATATTCCGGAGCGTAAAAGACGGATCGGGTCACTTCGCCCA
>NZ_ASSD01000440.1 GCF_000520715.1 Paenibacillus zanthoxyli JH29 | reverse complement strand
AGAATCAGGAACTTGACATCATACCGCTGGACTTTTTACCGATGATTGCGAGGAATATTTCCTCTAATGTCGGCTGTTTTTCAACATACTCTACTTTTGCGGATGGAAACAGCTTTTTCAGTTCCGCGAGCGTGCCGCCCGCGATAATCCTGCCCTCGTGCAGAATAGATATTTGGTCGGCAAGCTGCTCGGCTTCCTCTAAATACTGCGTGGTCAGGAATACCGTCGTGCCGCCGCCCGACAGCTCCTTTACAATCTTCCAATCTTCGATACGTGCCTCGGGGTCAAGCCCAGTGGTTGGCTCGTCGAGGAAAATGATCTGCGGTTTTCCCACAAGGCTCAAGGCGATGTCGAGCCTGCGGCGCATACCACCCGAATAAGTTGATGGCTTACGGTCGGCGGCGTCAGTTAAGCCGAAACGTTTCAGCAAATCGTCCGCAACTTGACGCGGATGATCCAGATGCCGCAGCTTGGCAATCATGATCAGATTTTCCCGCCCGGTCAATATCTCGTCCACGGCGGCAAATTGCCCGGTCAGACTGATCGCATGCCGCACATTCTCGGGTTTTGACGCGACGTCAAATCCGTTTACGGTGGCGGTGCCTCTGTCCTGTTTGAGCAGCGTGGTGAGGATTCTGACAATCGTCGTCTTGCCCGCGCCGTTGGAGCCAAGCAGGGCGAAAATCTCACCTCGCTTCACTTCAAAATCGACGCCCTTTAGGACTTCTGTGTCCTTGAAAGACTTTCGCAGACCTTTCACTTCAATTGCTTTTTCCATCCCGATCCCCCCTTTTACTTTGTTTTTTCCGTAACCTTTTTCCTGGCCTTGTTACCTTCTTGGTCAACCGATTCTTGGTAGATGTCAGCGTAAGTTTTTGAATCTTTGATTAGTTCGTCGCAGAAAGCCGCTACGTCAGTGCCCGTCACTTCGAGCACGCCTTTCCCCAAGGCCGCGCCATCTTCAAAAAGATCGATAATCCCCGAGAGCAAACCCGTCCCTTCGGTTAGCTCAACAGGGCCGACCTTAAAGAGATATTTTTGAATTTCTTTATAAACAATCTGATAATCTTGCGGGAGCGCTTTGACGCGCGCCACGTGCGCACGCCACTCTTTTTTGCCTTCGATGATATCTCGTATTCTCATTTTATCCTCCTATTTACCTAATTTTTTAGCAATATTATTGTTGAGCTGCTCGCGCCACTTGTCGCGAAAAGACTTTGCCCCTTCTTCGCCGGCCAGCGCTGAACAGAAGCCTTTGATATCGTCACCTAAAACCTCTTGGACATTCTGACCTTCCGCCGCTGTTTCTTCTAGCAGGCCAAGCACACCGTCAAAAATTGGCATGAGGTTGCGACCGGTGAAATCTGAGTGCGGCCAAAGATTGGCATTAATTTTTTCCCATGCCGCTTGATAATCAGCCGGCAGCTTTTTGACTCGCGATTCAAAAGCTTTGAATTCTTTAGTCATGTCGCTGCCAGTGATTTTTTCCCAAAAATTCATTGTTTTTTCTCCTTTAACTCGTTAATTTTTGATGATACGAACTCCCATTTTTCCCAGAACTTCCTCAGTTCCTCGCGCCCCGCGTCGTTGATCGCGAAAAACTTTCGCGGCGGTCCCATATCGGAGGGCTTCTTGGTGATCTCTACCAACTTGTTTTTTTCAAGCCGGATCAGGATGGTGTACACCGTTCCCTCCACGACATCCGTGAAGCCGAGGGCGTTCAGCCGCCGCGTGATATCGTAGCCGTAGGTTTCTTTGCGGCTTATAATTTCAAGGACACAGCCCTCAAGCACGCCTTTGAGCATTTCCGTTAGGTTTTCCAGCACAATCACCCTTTACTATTCTGTATGACTGGTATCAAGTGTTACTTACTACCGTTATAAAGTAACACGTAGTAGATGATTTGTCAAGCGTTTGCTCTGTCATGCATTTTACATTTTCAACTATCCTGCCCTTTAGTTGAAAAAGCGGCGGATCTCTAAAGGAGAATCCGCCGTTAACACATACTAAAAAAATCGACGATACAGTTCTCTTCGACGCTCTCCACGGAGCTGAGCATAAATTTGCGTGGTTGAAGCTTTTTCATGACCCAGCATGCCTTGGATAAAATCTAAAGGTGCTCCGTTATCAAGCAGCTGGCATGCATAAGTATGACGGAATCGATGGGGGTACACATTTGCCTCGACCGCTCCGCGATCTGCCAGTCGCTTTAATGCCCACCTGAGCGTTGGAATGGCCAATCGCTTAACAGGATTTGTATCAGTTACAAATAAGGCTTTACAGGAGTCCTCACGATTAGCTAAATACTTCTTCAACCATACTTTACACCCGAAGTAAACTTCTCTTTGCTTTGAACCTTTCCCGTTTACAATGGCAGAGCAGTTCTCCCAGTTCAGATCCTCAATGTTTAACTTCTCGACCTCTCCTATTCGGCAGCCAGTGCTGTAGAGAAACTCAAGTAGAGCTCTTTCTCTTAGTGTCTGACAAGAGATCTTCAGATGAATTACATCTTCCTCCATCAAAAACTTAGGAATTCGCTTATCCATTTTAGGCTCACGCAGTTTGAGCGAAGGGTTGGTGGGTAAATAGGTTTCTTCATATGCAAAACGGAATAGGGAGCGCACAAATCGGATGCGGTGCCCTAGGGTACTTGGCTTTAACCGATCTGACTGCTTAGCTAGGTATTCCTTCAGCAGATTCAGAGATATTACAGAACTAAATCCCCGAGTTCCGTAACCAGCATTTTGAGCTGCAGGGCATAGGCTTTCAATGTATTTGGACTAATAGGAGGTTCTAGTACTTCATCAGTCTAAAAGCAGTTAAATCATGGAATCTATGATATAGTCAAAGTAAAAGAGGTCGAGCCGATGAAAAAACGAGACTATATCGTAAGTCTAAACGCTGAACAACAAGAGGAACTGAAACGTATGTGTAGCCAAGGAAAGTCGACGGCGCGCGCGTTGCGGCGAGCCCAAATTCTGCTGTGGGCCGATGAAAATCGGCCAGGCGGTAAACTTTCGGATGTGGAAATCGCCGAACGCTCAAACGTGCATACCAACACGGTCCATCTCGTTCGAAAACGGTTTGCCGAGCAAGGCCTTCAGGCCACGCTTGAGCGAAAAAAGCGGTTAACCCCACCGAATCCTCCCAAAGTTACAGGCGAACTGGAAGCCCAAATCATTGCACTCAGTTGCAGTCCACCGCCCGAAGGAAAGAGCCGCTGGTCCTTGCGAATGCTGGCCGACAAAGCCGTTGAACTGAACTACATCGAAAGTCTTTCCTATGATACGGTAGATAAAATTTTAAAAAAACGAGCTCAAGCCTCATCTTCGTAAATGCTGGTGCATTCCGCCAAAGCAAAATGCCGCGTTCGTTGCCACCATGGAAGATGTATTGGAAGTGTATCGACTGCCTTACGATCCGGCTTTGTCCCGTCATCTGCATGGATGAAAAACCGTACCAGCTTCTGGATGAAACCCGGGCGCCCATTCCGATGAAACCCACTAAACCGCTGCGAGAAGATGCGGAGTACGTGCGCAATGGAACGTGCAGCATTTTCATTTTTACGGAACCGCTTGCGGGCTGGCGGCATGTGAGTGTTCGTCCACAGCGCACGCGGGTGGAATGGGCGGAACAAGTCCGCGATCTGTTGGATGTTCATTACCCGGAGGCTCCGAAAGTGCGCCTCGTGATGGATAACCTGAACACGCATTCCATCGCCTCCCTGTACCAGGCATTCGAACCGAAAGTGGCTTTGCGTCTGGCGAAACGTTTGGAAATCCATTACACGCCAAAACACGGCAGTTGGCTTAATGTGGCCGAAATCGAACTCAGTGTCATGACCCGCCAGTGTCTGGGACGCCGAATTCCTTCTTTAGAAGATTTGGCCCATGAACTTACCGCATGGGAAGCGGGACGCAATGCGTCTCAAAAGGGAGTAGACTGGCAATTCACCACCGAAGACGCCCGAATCAAACTGAAACGTCTATACACAATTTAAAGACTGATGAAGTACTAGAGACATATGTACTTTCAAAAGAAAGTTCTCCCAAATTGGATAAGGTCAGAGGCATTTTCACGCTCCCCATGCTTGTGCTAATTTCTTTATTCCTTGAATAATGTCATTTTCGGATAAGTTTCCAAAGCCCAATAATACCATGTTATTGGAGTAGTTATCGGGATTTGACCAAAATGTTGATACAGGAAGAACCAGAACACCATTTTCTTTTGCTCTTTCAATCATTTCTTTCTCTGTTAATCCCTGTGATGATTCCAATAAAATGTGCAAGCCGGCATTCTTACCGTGAATTTTTACTATGTTACCCATTGCTTCTGAAATTGATCGAATCAGTAAATCGTGCTTTTTTTTGTATACTACACATGTTTTCCTCAAGTGGTTTTCCCAATACCTGGAGCGTATTAATTCCTGGATGATTCTTTGCTCCAGTAAAGAAACCGGAGTTTGGTACATTTTAAATTTTTTATGGTGCAGGTCCAGCAGCTTTTGTGGTAATACCATGTAGCTTACACGCAAGCTGGGGGATAATGCTTTTGAAAAGGTACCGATATAAACTACATTTTCATTACCGGCTATACTGATGATGGATGGAATGGGTCTACAATTGTAGCGGAGTTCGCTGTCGTAATCGTCTTCAATAATGAGCCCATTTTTTCGTTTGGCCCAGTCCAGCAGGAGTTGCCTTTTTTGTATCGATGTTACGACACCAGTTGGAAATTGATGAGAAGGTGTGACGTAGACAGCTCCAGCAGATGAGTTTTCCAGTTCATAAGTATTTAGTCCGTCTTTTTCAATGCGGATAGGTGAAACCTGGAATCCGTTATTCGTAAATATATTCTTTGCACCGATGTAACCGGGTTCCTCTAATGCGATTTGAGTTGTTTTATCACGCAGCAGCTGACACAGTAAGGACAATGCATATTCAAGACCGGAACATAGAATGATTTGTTCCGCACTGCAGGAAACTCCTCTGGATTTTCGCAAGTAATCGGATAAATCACATCTTAATTCCAATTCCCCTTTTTTATCGCAATACGCAGTCAAGTCTTCAGCGGTTAAGGTTGTCAAAGCCTTTTTTGACATTTTTCTCCATATATTTAACGGAAAATCTTGTGCACTCAGATGTCCGTACTGGAAATTATACGGATATATATCCGACGAACTACTTTCAGGTTTTGAACTTCTTACAGGCTTGTTACCATTTTCTTCGTATGTAAGACAGGTCAGACCATTTAAGTTTTGAACAATAAATCCACTTCCAACCCTGCTGACTACATAACCTTCCGAAGAAAGCTGTAAATAAGCATATTCAACGGTATTTCTGCCAACTTCCAGTGTTTGAGCGAGATGACGTGTAGATGGAAGCCTTGAGCCTTCAGGTAAAATCCCGTTAATGATTTCCTGTTTAAGCTGATCGTAAATTTGCATATAGAGCGGTAAATCCGCATTGTTATCGAGATTAATCATGGCAGTACCTCCAACTGTATCCTATGATATCTTTCTATTTGGCAAAATACATAATACCAGTTTGATACTACACTTACTAAATTAATATGTCAACAAATTTAGCAGATCCAAGTGTATCCTATAATATTTTTAAAATTGGATGTTTTATTAGAGACGGTTTGGCATTATGATAATGAAGAAAAATTTAATTAAAGGAGAATGAAAATGATAAGCGAAAAATTTCTTGATGTCATTTCTCATGAAGGGGTTGTTTCCCTTGTAACGTGTGGCAGTGATGGAGCTCATGTATCTAATACATGGAATTCTTACTTAGTTATTAGAGACAATAAGATACTTATTCCGGCTGCTGGTATGCGTAAAACACAAGAGAATGTTGAGCAAAACGACAAAATTAAGGTCACATTGGGAAGCAGAGAAGTCATGGGATACAGAAGCATGGGAACGGGTTTTCTTGTTGAAGGAACAGCCAAATTCCTTGAAAGCGGTGAGGAATATGATTTGATGAAAGAGAAATTCCCATGGCTCAGCAGAGTCCTTGAAGTTACTTCCGAATCTGTTAAGCAAACCCTGTAATCGGTCGAATAGGGGCTGCTGAAGAAACTAATTTAGCAGTCTAATCCTCCATTGATTAATTATTAATTGCTTAATATAATATTTTTTCGCAAAGGTGAAGATAAATATGAGATTTAAAGACAAGGTCGTGATTATTACTGGCGGCGGCTCGGGGATTGGTCTCGCAGCGGCAAGGAAGTTCATTGATCATGGAGCAAACGTGCTTATAACCGGAAGGAGAAAAGCTCAGCTTGATTCTGTCACAGCAGGCAGCTCGAACATGCAAGGCTTGGTAGCAGATTCAAGTGATCCCGAGGCCGCTACTCGAACGGTTGCAGCAGCGATGGACTATTGGGGAAGAATCGATATCGTCGTCAACAATGCGGGCAGTGGTGTTATCCAGCCACTCGTCGAGACAAACGCAAAATCGATCTCGGATATCTTCGCTGTTAACGTTGCAGGTCCGACGCTGCTTGCGTCCGCAGCCATTCCTCAATTAGCCAAAACGGGTGGATCGATCGTTAACTTATCAAGTACCTATGGAAGTAAAGCGGCCGCTGACCTTTCGCTCTACGCAGCGAGTAAAGCTGCATTGGAGCATCTAACTCGCTGTTGGGCACTTGAACTTGCACCTAAGGGTATCCGGGTCAATGCGGTCGCATCCGGACCTGTTGAAACGGAGTTCCTGCGCGAGCGTATGGGGCTCTCTGATAAAGAGATCACCGCTGTGAAGGAACAGGAACGCAGGGCGATCCCGCTTGGTCGACGTGGTGTGCCAAATGATGTCGCCCGCTGGATATTGAATTTAGCAGATCCAGAGGCGAACTGGATCACTGGCCAGATCATCGCGATTGATGGCGGACTCGTGATTACTTAACGAAAAAAATCCCTATTGGCTTAACAACAATGAACAGAGATCCCCTATTTAAGTTTGAAACTGAGCTTTGATCCCGACGTCATCCTGGACATCGTGAAAGAGACGAATCGCCCCGGTTTCGTTCCCGTGGAAGACTGTCGCGGCATAACCGTGAACCGAATGACTCCCGCATCTCGAAGCCATCGTACGGCTCATGCAGTTGCTGAACGAGCCGGAGGACGTTCCGATTCTGGCGCCTCTTGTCATCCGCGAAATTCTGTATCGAGTGCTTCAAGGCGAACAAGGCGCGCGCATCCATCAATTCGCGATCATTGGCAGCCAAGCGCACAACATCGCTCAAGCGATCCAGTTGATTAACCGGCAATACGACCGTCCGCTCGTCATCGAGCAGCTTGCAAAGTCCGTAAACATGAGCACGTCGGTATTTCATAAACATTTCAAACGCGTCACGGCGATGAGCCCATTGCAATACCAGAAAATGGTGCGTTTGCAAGAAGCCCGGCGCTTAATGCTGACGGAAACCGTGCAAGTTTCCGATGCGGCCTTCCGCGTAGGCTACGAGAGCCCGTCCCAGTTCAGCCGGGAATATGCCCGTATGTATGGTCGGCCACCGATGCTGGATGTTCAGGAGCTTCGCGGTTCGATCGCGAGCTCCAATGTGCTCGGCTGAATTCCATGAATGGCAGCAAGAGAAAGTTTGGCATAGACAAAGAACAGGGTCTTGACGATTGCTCGTTAAGGCCCTGTTCTTCATATAGTCTGAGTACGAAGGCGAGTTCTTCCTGTTCTTCCTCGGTCAACTCCAGTTTCGTTTTTTTACCCAATCACCGCTTCTGCTGAATGAATCCTGCCCGTTAGCTTAATGCTGTATCGTCAGTCTATCCTGAAATAACTTTATTTCATCATCTGATGGTGCCGCGTTGGCAGCATGGGCGTCCAACCTCACCTCGACTGTTTATAACTGTTCCGCTGTTCCGGAAAAAGAGGGTATACCCGTTCTCGAAGCTCCCGCTAAAGCCGGCGTCTTTATTGTACTGGGGCTTCACAGTCCATTTGCCGGTTTTGTCGATTAGCCCGCTTTTTCCGTTCATGATGGCTGTTCATGGCTCTCCATACGATAAGGATGACCATCGAAGAAGTAAGCATTTCAACAGAGCATTTTTGTAAAATGCTTACATAGGCAATTCCGAGAGGATTGACGTTTCACGAATGACCCGGTTCGCTAACAGCTTAAAGCTTATGCCTAACCTGAATTCCCCCATGCCGTATCCGCATTTGGATCTCACCTTGCTGATCGGTACGATATACCAGCATGCCTCTGTCAATGAAGCGGGCCAAGACCTCGCCGCTTGGATGACCATACAGATTATTAGCACCTACAGAGACTACTGCGGCGGAAGGCTTCCAGTACTGCAGCCAAGCTGCTCCGTTTGAGGTTTTGCTGCCGTGGTGAGCGGCTTTCAGCACGTCGACGGCAGATGAGCCGGGGATTCCCTCCGCTTCGTTAGCCGCCGCTATCCTCTCCTCGGTCTTGCTGTCTATATCTCCTGTAAACAAGAAGCTCCTCCCGCTCATGTCCAGACGAAATACGACGGATGCCGGATTCTGTTCTTCCAGAACCGGAACCGGAATTTCTTCTCCGTCCTGCTTCACCGGTTTGGGCGACAAAAAGGACAGCTTCGAAGAATCGTCCGGAGATAGCGCTATCCCCCGATGAACACCGTACAGCCTGACGCCGCGCCCCACTGCCGTCTTCATCAGCTTGACATATTCCTCCCGCTGCGCAAGCGTTCCGTTGAACAGCAGCGCCGAGACCGGGATTTCCTCCAGCACGGCCTGAAGACCGCCCGCATGGTCTTGATCCCCGTGTGACAAAATAACCGCGTCCAGCCGGTGTATGCCGCGCTTTTTGAGCAGAGGGACAAGCGTCTTGGCTCCGACTTCATAGGGACTGCGGCGGATGCGCCATTCTTCCCTTTTTCCAAAGCTCACTGTTCCTCCGCCGTCTACCAGAATATGAGCGCCTCCCGGAGTGCCAATCAATATGCTGTCGCCCTGCCCTACATCTAGAAAGCTGACGGAGCCTTCGGGGGACAGCCGCTCCGGGCGGTACCCCAGATACAGCAGCAATGCGAGACCCCCGGCCAGCGCCGCAGGGGCAATTCGGCAGGAAGTCAGCGTTCTTGTACGCTGATGATCTCCCGGATGAGCAGCAGCGGACCGACGAGGCTTGGAGTGCGGCCGCAGCCCTTCAAGCGGCCTTGTTTCATCATCCGCATAGAGTGGCGCATGCCTTGTATCGGCGTGATGCTTCAAGACTCGCAGCAGGCTGTATAGCAGCACATAATACAATCCGATCCATAAAAGAGACGGCGAGCTCCAGATCGTTATCCCCGCGTAACGGCCGGTCCACTCCACCGCGCCAAATGTGGCGTCATTCATAATTTCAACGGCATGGGCCAAAGCCCCCGCACAGACAGGCCATACCTTGCCGAGCAGAAGCGCAGCCGTCCCTGCAGGCAGCACGGCAAAGGTGATAAAGGGAACGAGCACCAGATTGGCCGCAAACGACAGAGCGGCGAACTGGTTGAAGTAGTAGATCGTCAGCGGAAACGATACAAGCTGCGCCACCAGCGTAACCGCAGCCGCACTTCCGAGTCTGCGGGGCAGGAAGGAAACGAGCGGCGCCGCCAGCGGGACATACACCATCAGTCCGGCCGTAACGAGAAAAGACAGCTGAAAGCTGACGTTAAGCAAAAAATACGGCTCCCATATCAGCATGAGCAGCGCGGACACGCTCAAAATATGCATGCCGTCCTTGAGCACCCCCATACGCGCCGCATATAAGGCGATCATGCTCATCAGTCCTGCCCGAACGACGGAAGGTCCTGCGCCGGAGAGAAGCACATACGCTGGGATGAGCAGCAGCGTCACCGTCAGCGCCGTCTCCTTGGTGAACCTTAGCCGTGTCAGAACGAACAGCAGAAAGCCCGCGTACACGGCGACATGCATCCCGGAAATGGCAAGGATATGCGTAAGTCCGAGCCTGGAGAACTGCCGGTACATCTCCGGATCAAGCTCGTCCTGCATTCCGATAATGAGCCCCTTTAAATAGCCGGCGTCCTTCTCCCGGAACAGAGATTCCAGCTCCGCTCCCAGTTCAGCTCTGACCGCGTCGTTCCAGCGAAGAAGCTTCAGGAGGCTCCAGGTTTCTGGCGCCGCCGCTTCGACTTGTCCGGTCCCGGCAACTTTCAGCATCCAGTGAATATGCCGGTTACGCAAATATTCGCGGTAATCGAACCCGCCGAAATTGCGGGCGCCCGAGGGCGACGCAAGGCTGCCGTTCAGCGCTATGCGGTCTCCTCTTCTCCAAGAGGCCGCGATAGCGATCTCCTGCTCGGCCTGCAGCTTCAGCTGCACGGCGATTTTCTCGCCATCAGCCGATTGGGCAGCAGTCCCGGCGGCGGCGCTTGTTCCGCCATCATGAAGCGAACCGGACTTGCTCTCTTTATCAGCCGGCAGAGAACCGCCCTCCGCACCGGATGGCCGGATTTTCTCCAACTTAACTGTAAAATCAACCCGGTCCCCATCCCGCTCCACGGTTGACACGATCGTTCCTTCCGCATGAACTGCCAGTTCTTCCAGCCGTGCGGAAGGCAGCCCGAGCGCCTCTGGAAGGACGCTTTCATTGCACAGGTCATTCCATTCCCAGTACGCCCCGCCCACGGTAAGGGCCATCCACAGCAGGACCAGATGCTTCCGGCTCCACCTCCCTGGCAGGATGGCGGCTACAAACAGCAGCGACGCTCCAGCCCAAGCTGTGAACAGCTTTTCTGTCGGCAGTATACTTGCGGCTCCATTTCCGATCACCCAGCAGATGACCAAGTAGAGCAGCGGTCTTCTTCTCATTAACATCCCTTCTTCTCCTGGAAAAATGCCGCCCCGCAAGGGGCATAACCGCCCATGCCGGGCGCACATAAAAAAGAACCCCTGTTAACGCATAGGTGCGTAGACAGAGGTTCTTCCTCCTAATTTAATCCATGATACGCTGAAATAACGTATCTGCTTTAACCCTGCACATCCAGAACCGTCTCACGAGGAGGCTCATATCCTTCCAGCCGACGAAACTGGATGCCTTTGGTGGCCATCATGGACCGGACCTTTTCCGTATCCTTCGGATAGCTCCGGTGATAGACAATCTCGGCCACGCCGCTGTTGGCCAGCATATTCGCGCAGGTCCAGCAGGGTTCGTCGGTTACATATACGGTGCTGCCCTCCCGGTCAATCCGGTCCGTAAAGAGCAGCAGATTCTGCTCCGCATGAATCGTGCGGATACAGCGCTGCTTCTTAACCATCGTCTCCGCCCCGTCCACAACCTCCAGCTCATACTGCTCGGAGATCATGCAGCCCGCTTCAGAGCAATCCGGTACCCCCATTGGAGCGCCGTTATAGGCGGTTCCGAGCAGCTTCTTGCCCTGGACAAGCACAGCGCCGACGTGACGGCGCGGACAGCGCGAACGGGTCGAGACCATAAAGGCGATGTCCATAAAATACGTATCCCAATCTTTGCGATAGGCAATGGTCATGATCGTTCCCCATTCTCTCCAAAATCGTTGTTAACTATTGTAGCATATCCCAGCAAGCAGGCAATATAACAACCATCAATCGGCTCCCTGCCGCAGCTTCCGCTAATACCGCCAAGTATAATGCTTGTTTTATCAAAATAAAACATAGGGCCTCAGCTTCTCCAGCATCTTCGGACCGATTCCTTTTACTTTTCCCAAGTCGGAGGCGCTGCGGAACGCCCCATGCTGATTGCGGTAATCGAGAATCGCCTGCGCTTTCTTTTCGCCGATGCCGGGCAGGGCGGTCAATTCGGAGATTCCCGCCGTGTTGACATTAACCTTCCCCTCCTCCGGGGCCGGAGCATCAGCCGCCGGAGCCCGGGAAGCGGCAGCTTGATCTTTGACGCTATCATCTGTTACTGGGCTGCCCCCTTCCTTAGTACGAGCCGCATTTCCCGCGCCATCTCCATCCGGGCCAGCCACCGCTTTAGCGGTCTCCCGCGAGGCGGCAGCTTCGGCGCCTCCGCTTTTTCGCATGGAGCTGCCGTCCGCTTCCGCTGCTTCTTTTATTTTATCCGGCTCACGAGCAGCCTCGTTTCGGCGATCTTGCGCAGGGCTGCCGCCCGCAGTCGCCGTCTGCCCGCTTTCAACCGCCTTTGCCATCTGATCGTTCAACGTTTCCCACCCGGCGATTCCTTGCTCATCCCCGTTTCCGGTGGTCCAGATTAAGCCGCCTCCGATTAATGCTGCGGCAATCGCGCCAATTATGCTTATCTTGTTCATACCGGCTTCTCCTTTATTTATAATTTTCTAATTTATCCGAGCCCTTTTTCCGTACATCACCTAAAATCAGTCATGTGGTCATGCCTGTAATGCATACATATAACGAAGAGCATTACTGTAAGAACAAGCGCGAAAGGAGGAACCACAGGATGAAAGTGGGTTTTATCGGAACGGGCAGCATGGGCGGCCTGTTGATCGACGCCTTTCTTTCTTCCGGGGGGCTTTTGGCCGGCGACGTGATTGCAAGCAACCGCAGTCCGCAGAAGCTGGCCCGTCTCGCGCAGCTTCACCCCGGAATTACGCTGGCGGGCAGCAATAGTGAGACTGCATCCCGCAGTGATATTTTATTCTTATGCGTCAAGCCGATGGAGTTTAAAGCGCTGACCGATGAAATCGGCCATTGTCTCCGCAGCGAGCAGATTGTCGTGTCCATTACAAGTCCGGTTCAAATTTACCACCTGGAGAGCGCTCTGCCGTCCAAAATCGCCAAGATCATTCCCAGCATTACGCACAGCGTATACAGCGGAACCTCTCTTTGCGTACTTGGCAGCCGGCTGGGGGCCGATGACAGAGCGAAGCTGCTCAAGCTGATGTCCCATATAGGCACTCCGGTGGAAATATACGAGCATCATACCCGCATCTCCTCCGATTTTTCCAGCTGCGGCCCGGCTTTCCTGAGCTATTTTATCGAACGATGGATTGAAGCTGCCGCCGAAGCGACCGGGATAGACCGTACACTTGCAGGAAAGCTGACAGGTGAGGTGCTTCTCGGGACGGGAAAGCTGCTCACCGAAGGCGAATTTACGCCGCAGCAGCTGCAAGACCGTGTCGCGGTCCCCGGCGGCATTACCGCCGAAGCTCTGAATCATCTGCGCTGCAGCCTGGACGGGGTATTTGAACGGCTGATCGCTACGACGCACAAGAAATACGACGAAGATGTGGCCAAACTCGATTCGCTGTTCGGGCGGGACGGGATTCATCAAAACAAATGAGAGGCCGCCCAGCGAAAATACCCGCCTCTTGCGGTAAGGGCTTGACCTGGATATCCCCCCGTAACAACCGCAAACACGCAAAAACCCCGCAGCAGGATAAACTCCCGCCGCGGGGTTTGGCGTTCTTCGCTAACCCGCTACGATATTGACCAGCTTGCCCGGAACCGCAATGACTTTGCGGACGGTCTTGCCTTCTATTGCCGCGCTCACATTCGGAAGAGCCAGCGCGTGCGCCTGCATCTCCTCTTGTCCCATACCTTGCGGGATCAGGCTGCGCTGAACGATTTTGCCGTTCACCTGAACCACGATTTCCACCTCGGCGTCCACAGTCAGCGCCTCGTCGTAAGCCGGCCACTCCACATAAGTGATGGTGCCCTCGTGTCCGAGCATCTGCCACAGTTCTTCGGCAAGATGGGGAGCAAGCGGCGACAGCATCTGCGTGAAATTCTCCACCGCCTGGCGCGGCAGTGTCTCCTGCTTGTAGGCGTCGTTGATAAAGATCATCAGCTGGCTGATCGCCGTATTAAAGCGCAGATTCTCAAGATCATCGGTCACTTTCTTGATCGTCTTATGCCAGGTGCGCTTGAACTCTTCGGTGCCGCTGTCCTCTATAATTTTGGCGCTCAGACTGCCGTCTTCGCTTACGAACAGGCGCCATACGCGCGAGAGGAAGCGGTGAATGCCTTCCACGCCGTTCGCGCTCCACGGCTTGGTCGCTTCCAGCGGACCCATGAACATTTCGTACACGCGCAGCGTGTCCGCGCCGAATTCGCCTACAATCTCATCCGGATTGATGACATTGCCGCGCGATTTACTCATCTTCTCGTTGTTGGTGCCGAGAATCATACCCTGGTTGACCAGCTTGTAGAACGGCTCCTTCGTGTTTACAACGCCGAGATCATACAGCACCTTATGCCAGAAGCGGGCATACAGCAGATGAAGCACCGCATGCTCGGCGCCGCCGATATACAGATCGACCGGCAGCCATTCCTTCTGCTTCTCGGGAGAACACAGCTCCTTGTCGTTATGCGGATCAATGTAACGCAGGTAATACCAGCAGCTGCCGGCCCATTGCGGCATCGTGTTCGTCTCGCGGCGGGCTTTCATCCCAGTCTCCGGATCGACCGTCTCGACCCAATCCGTCACGTTGGCCAGCGGCGATTCGCCCGTGCCCGAAGGCTTGATTGCGTCGACGTCCGGCAGCAGGAGCGGAAGCTGGTCTTCCGGGACC
>NZ_ASSD01000439.1 GCF_000520715.1 Paenibacillus zanthoxyli JH29 | reverse complement strand
TCGCGCAGCAGCTGGCGAGACTTGTCGATCCTAAGCTTGAGCAGATAGGTAACAGGTGACAGCCCCGTTTCCTCTTTGAAAATGCGCGACAGATAAGCCCGGTTATAGCCAAGGCTGGCGCACATCTGTTCAATTGAGACCGGATGAGCGTACTGGGAGGACATATAGTGAATCATCTGCTTGACCGTCCGCTTCACCTGCGAATCTTTTCCCGGCAGGCGTGAATGGTCCTTCAGCATCTCGGACGCTTCTCCCAGCGTCAGATAGAGAAGCCCGAGCGAGGTCAAGTGACCGCTCTCCCGCCCTGCGTAGAAAGTCTTCATGATTCCGGCAAGCGCTTCTGGAATGATGCTTCTGTTGCCGCACGCCGCCACCGGCTGTTCGGGCGAGAAGCCGGCTTCGCGTACAAGCCTGCCCGCATCCGTCCCGGAAAAGGCCGCCCATCTATATTTCCACGGCTGATCAAGGTCGGATACATAGCTGACCAGCTGCCCGGGCTGAATGAGAAAGCAGTCGCCGGGTCCAAGCTCATAGGTGCGCTGCTCCGTGCGGAATGCGCCTGCTCCCGTTTCAATACAGTGCAGCAGGAAATAATCGTAGATTTTCGGTCCGACTTGGTGCAGCGGCGGCGTCTGGCTTTCTCCGGCGAACAGTACATGAAGGCTTTGCTCCTCGTAATAGACCGGGTTGGAGGCCACGGAATAGGTTTGTTCCATCCGCAAATCCCTTTCTTTCTGATGCTAGGGTAAAGTCACATTTATCCATACATTACACACATGATTGCATTACAGGCAAAGAACCATTTTATCTAAAAAGCCGAGAAGACTCCTTCCTCTAC
>NZ_ASSD01000438.1 GCF_000520715.1 Paenibacillus zanthoxyli JH29 | reverse complement strand
TGCGCCACATCGACGCTGGCCGAAGCTGGGACGAAACCCGCAATGTCCGCAGGTTATGGTGCGGAGAACAAGCGCCCTGAACCGGCGCTTTTTTACCATGCAGGCCAAATGCAGCGAGTCTGACTTTGCCGAGTGCTCTGACTACGAGTCCCTATAATGCCATTTTTTTTGGTGGCGTTTACATCATGGAGCGGTGTAAATTTGTTTTGCCATTCAGACGATATAGACCTTATGGACCTTGACATACCGGAATATAAGCAGGTATTTCGATCATGGCCTGGTCATAATTACATCTCGCTATGAACGGAGTGGTTTTGTTGATCTTCAGCCTTCGAACCAAACTGTTGCTCAGCTTTTTCTCGATTATTGCCCTGTTTCTGGTTACAGTTGGTGTAACTACTGTAATGAATCAGCGTGTTACCGGGTTGACCAACAACATTTTCGCCTCCCAGCAGCGTATGGAGGTGACCCAAAGATTGAATTTGTTCGCCAGAATGGCGAACGATAACGGCGCGCACTACATGCTGGCCCCCAGCAATTTCAAAGCGGACTACAAATCCCGTTTCGAAGAAACCGTGAAGTTTCTTGAGGAGGAGACCGTACACCTGAAGAACATCACGAAAGACGCGGAAAGCCTTAGGCAAATCGAAACCTTTCAGTCCAAATGGACTGAGAATAAAAATTACAAACTGAAGCTGATGGCCCGGTTGGAGCAAGGGGATGCCTTGCAGGCACAGGAACTGTATGCCAAAGACTCTTTTGATTCCGTAGCGTTTGCTTTGCTCTCTCTCCTTAAGACCGAGCAGGCCCGGATTGAAGGTTATACAGACGATATTCACAGCATGAACGCTCAAGTGAAATTAGTGAACTACATCCTCGTAGGGATGGCTATTGTTCTGTCTGCCGGTATCGCCTTCCTGCTGTCCAATTATTTGGTCTCGCGAATCAAGCGGCTTAAACAGTCGGCCGGAGCGGTTGGACAGGGCGATCTGCAGGTGGAGGAGCTTAATTTTAAAGGAAAAGATGAGCTGACAGAGCTGGCAGGCGCTTTCAACACGATGACTCAATCGCTGCGTTCGGTTATCGGCAGTGCAAGCCAGGTCTCGACGCAGGTCGCTGCTGCCTCCGCCCAGCTTCAGGCCAGCGCAGAACAAACGGGAGAGGCGACGGAGCATATTGCTTCCATTATGGAAGAAATAACAGCCGGTACGGAGAATCAAACCTCACATGTCGAAACAAACCTTGATATTATCACTGAGCTGTCGGAGGCGGTACAGCGGATTGCGGCGAATGGAGATGCCGTTCTCGGAAACGTCACGAATACGTCGGCGACAGCGTTTCAAGGCAAAGACGATCTTGCCAATGCGATCGGGCAGGTTCGCGTCATTGAAGCAAGCGCCGAAAAGCTCTCGCATATTATCTTCGGCCTAGAGCAGCAGGCCGTCCAAATCGGCAGCGCAACGAAGCTGATTATGGACATCTCCAAACAGACGAATCTGCTTGCGCTCAATGCGGCGATTGAGGCGTCAAGAGCCGGGGAACAAGGACGGGGCTTCGCTGTCGTAGCGGATGAAGTCAGAAAGCTGGCCGAACAGAGCCGCTTGTCTGCTGAACAAATCCGCTCGCTTATTGAAGGCATCCAGCAGGAAACCGGTACAGCCGCAGCAGAAATGGAGCAGGGCGCCCTGGAGGTGCAGAAGGGAATCCAGCTCATCGAAGTGGCAGGCGAATCCTTTGAAGGCATTTTGCACAAGATTCAGCAGGTAGAGCTTGACATCCAGGAAGTAACCGAGTCCACATTCAATATTATGGCGGATACCCAAAAAGTCGTTTCAGGCATTTCGGTCATATCCGAAATCGCCAAAGAACACTCGGCAGGCACCCAGAGCGTTGCGGCCGCCACGGAGCAGCAGCTGGCTTCCATGGAAGAAATCACTTCTTCCTCCAGCACCCTAACCGCGCTCGCAGATGATATGAAGGAACTGATCGGCAAGTTTCGTTTATAACTTGGACCCGAGGGGTGAGTACATAGTGAAAAAAATTCCTGTCTTGATAATCCTCAGTTTTGCTATTACAGTTCTGTTCTCTGCTTGCTCCAGCCAATCTCAGAAGGAACCGGTTACCTTGACTTTAATGAATGACTCCCTGGAGCAAGAAGCCGAATTTATTAAGACGCAAATCGAGGGCTTTGAGCAAGCGCACCCGAATATTAAGGTGAACCTCATTGATGTGAATCCTAATGCGGCCCTGAATGTATTCAAAAACGCCCTGCTGGGCGATCAACCGCTCGATGCCATGCGTACGGATTATCTCTGGGTACCTGAATTTGTGAATCTGGATTTATTGTATCCGCTCAATGATATGATTTCGGAGTCCGATCGGAAGGATTTTAATCCGGTAATCCTGCGTTCGGTCCAGTACAACGGCAAAATCTATGGGCTGCCATCCGTCATGGATGCTCCAGCGCTCCTTTACAACAAGCGGATTTTGCAGGAAAACGGCTTCTCCGCTCCTCCGCAAACGATGGATGAACTTCTGGAGATGGCCCGAAAAGTAACAAATAAAGACCATTACGGGATCTATCTTATGGACGCGTCTTATTTTTCCCTGCCCTACATTTGGGCCTTCGGCGGAGGAACCATAACGGATGACCGGAAAATTGAGATTGCTTCGCAGGGTACCATCGAGGGTCTGAAATTTATGCTGAAGCTGAAGCAGGAGCACGCGACCCAGCCTTACTCCGACTTTAAGGACGCCTATAACAAAATGAACTTGGACTTCAAGGAAGGGCGTTCAGCCATGCTGATCAATGGTCCTTGGGCGCTCTCTGAGCTTCTCGCCGGCAGCGAATTCAAGAATGCGGACAATCTTGGAATCACGGTTATTCCAAAGGGGCCCAAGGGACACGCCTCTCCTACAGGCGGCCACGGCTTCGCTATCTCCAAATACAGCAAGCATCCCAAGGAAACCTATGAGCTGATTTCCTATCTTACCAGTACCAAAGTGCAGATTAGGCAAGCCAAAGAAGTTAAGACACTTCCAACCAGAACGAGCGCTTATCAGGATGCCGCCTTGGCCGTAGACCCCATTTTTCAAGGGTTCAAAAAGCAGTTCGACGCTGCCAAATCCCGCCCGCTGATTCCGGAGAGCTCCACCATGTTCTATGACTTCACTTCGAATCTAAAGGAGATTCTTCTTGGAACCCAATCCGCCGAAGAGGGAGCCCGCAAAATAGAAGCTTCCTGGAAAGACCTGCTGAAGCTTGACCAGTAACGATTATCATGGTTATATGGCAATTAATGAAGCCGGCTTGTGCTTGTTGGCAAGGCCGGCTTCTTGCGCTCTTTGGCCTGTGATATCTCTCTGGAGCATAACTTCCTTAAGGCTGGAGCCGTTGCTCTCCGTTCATCCCGTCTGTCGTGCTTAAGCCAGCCGGAACGGTTTCTGGTATAATAGAGGATAAGCATGATAAGGCCTGGAGGTTTAAGATGGCAAAATATACACCGATGATCGAGCAGTATTTGAAGGTAAAGGAAGGGGCAAAGGATGCCTTCCTTTTTTTCCGGCTGGGCGATTTTTACGAAATGTTTTTTGACGATGCCCTGCTGGCTTCCAAGGAACTGGATATTACACTGACCGGCCGGGAAGGCGGGGGCGATGAGCGCATTCCGATGTGCGGGGTTCCCTACCATTCCGCAGAGGGCTATATTCAGCGTCTTATTGAAAAAGGATACAAAGTCGCGATTTGCGAGCAGCTTGACGACCCCGCGACAACCAAGGGAATGGTCCGCCGGGATATTGTGCGGGTTGTCACTCCCGGTACCGTTATGGAAGGCAAAGTGCTCGCCGATAAGAGCAACAATTATTTAGTCTGCGTCACCGAGCTCGCCGGAATGACGGCGCTGGCCGCCTGCGATCTAACGACAGGAGAGCTGTATGTAACCTCTTCGCCTGCGGGGGCGGACACGCTGCGCGGTGAGATCGGCCTGTATGAGCCGGCGGAAATGATCGGGGACGGGACGCTGCTGGACAGTGTCCGGGCGGGTACGATTCTGGGAGACAAGCCGGTTGTCTATACACCCTGGGAGAAGAAGAACGAAGAGCTGGCGCGGAGCCAGTTCGGTGAAGCGGCCTGGGTGCGGCTGGAGCCTGAGCGGGCGGAGTGCCTGGCGCTGCTGATTTCTTATCTCAGCGAGACGCAGCGGCGATCCTTGGGGCAGCTAAGCCAGATTTCCTCCTATGAACCGGGGAATTATATGATTCTGGACCCCTTCACGCGGCGTAATCTGGAGCTGACCGAGACCGTGCGGGAACGCTCCAAGAAAGGCTCTCTGCTCTGGTTGCTCGACCGTACAGAG
>NZ_ASSD01000437.1 GCF_000520715.1 Paenibacillus zanthoxyli JH29 | reverse complement strand
TCCCTATAGAGGAAGGAGTCTTCTCGGCTTTTAAGAAAAAGGTAAGACAGCTGTTCATTGGCCGCTCCAAAGCCGTGCCCCCACCATCCGGCGGAAGCGATAGCCTCGCTCATCTTGAACCGGGTATATCCTGCGCCTTCGGCGAACATTGCCGGATTTAACGCAGCGGAGATTCTATCCGTATTCCATGCAGCCAGTAATCCCGCCGCGGCCGCTACCAGAGCTAAGAGAACAACTCTTACCCATTTGCGGGATAACCAAGCGTACAGAATAAGGGACACTCCTGCAAAAAGAAGCATTTCGGGCAGGACATTCCCCCGCCAATAAATAAGACAAGGCAATCCGATCAGCGGAATCGCCCGCCACCCATTGATTGGGAGCTTTCCGCCTGTCTTTTGAATTCCGCTCCTATAACGGAATCGACGGCATTACGGAACAAGGCCCACTCTGTTTTCTTCTGCTTTAGTACTCTGCTTCCTGTGTCCGTTATCCGGTAATACTTCCGGTTCCGGCCGTTAACAGCTTCCCAATAGGCTTCAACCCATCCCTCGGCTTCCATGCTGTGCAGAATGGGATAGAGCGTTCCTTCCTTGAGGGAAAATACCCCTTCAGATCGGCGTTCCAATTCCCGAAGCATCTCGTAGCCATACAGCGGCTGGCGGTTCAACAGCGTAAGCAGCATAGTGCCGGTACTGCCTTTCATGAGTTCCTTGTTCAGTTTAATCGCCCTCTCCTCCTTTCATCATAAAATGTACAATTTCACTAACCATCATACCTATTATTACTATGCATAGCAATACTATGTATTACATTAAAATTGGAAACACTTCGATGCATAATTTGGTGTAAAAAATATAGTTAATTAGATTCGCTCATACAGCCAACCATAGAAAAAGAGCCGCTCTGCCATTCAACACGGAGAGCGACTCTTTTGGCGGATACAGAACCTAAATTGCTTTCCCCACCTGATTTATTCTCATTTAATTAAGGGGATTAACAATAATGATTAATGCTATGAATCAACTTGCTCTAGCGGATTCGTCATGATCTAAAACCCGGACTTCAAGACCCCGCTCCCTTATATTTCCGCACTCCCCGGCTCCAGACAAACAAGCCGATGCTGAGGAAGATTGCGCCCATGACCGGCGTCAGCAGCGCCATCCGCGTCATCTCTTCCCGCTGGAGGAACAGCCCCGCCGGATAGACGCCGACAAAGGCAAACGGCAGAATCCAGGTCAGCAGCACCTGAATTGCCCGGTTATAAATCGTCACCGGATAACGGCCGTAAGACTGGATGTTATACATCAGCGGAATAATGCCAGTGGGCGCATCCGAATAAAAAGACAGCGCCGTCAGAGTCGTATAGATTCCCGTGTAAATCGCCGTAGCGCTGATTGTCAGCAGGATTAACGCCGGAACCGTCCACCATTCGAACGGCAGCCCCAGATTAATGCCGCTGACTGCCATTATGAGCAGCCCGATCAGAGAGCCGATCAGCGAGGGCGGGTCCACATTTTCCAGAAAAATCTGAAACAAATTATGGGCGGGACGTGTCAGGATACGGTCCATTTCCCCTTTGACGATATAGCGCTCGCTGAAATTCCACATATTCACAAAACAGGCGAACACACCCCAGGGCACCATAAAGAAGCCGTAAACAAAGACCACCTCGTTTTGGCTCCAGCCGGCAAGGCTGTTCGTATGCATAAAGATAACGAAAATAAATATCAGATTCGTAACCTGAAACAGAAGATCCGAGAGAACCTCTACCCAAAAATCTGCGCGGTAGGTGAGCCGGGTCTTCATGTAATTTTTCAAATATTCGGACAGCAGTCCCAAATGATACAACACTTCCTCAGCCTCCCTGCACGAACAGACGCTGCCGCGCTGCGCGATATAACCAGAACAGCGGAATCAGCAGAATCACAAACCAAATGATTTGAATGCCAAACACGTTCCAAATCCCTACACCCTGCACCCGCCCGGTAAAGACAGAACCCGGCAGATACGTAATCGCCTGAAACGGCAACAGCTTCAAGATGGAGGACAGCCAGCCCGGAAACAGACTGATTGGAATGATCAGGCCGGAGAACAGATCGACAACGACGCGCTTCATCCGCATCAGTCCCTCGTTATTCTCCACGAAAAAAGCCAGCAGCCCCGTAATGATGTTAATCTGCGAATTGATCAGGAAGCTAAAAAACAGCATGACCAAAAAGCCGACCCACGCCGCCGGATCATGTGGAAGCTGAACCGGAAACAGCAGCATGGCAAGAGCCATGCCAGGGATCATAAAGAGCAGGAAACGGAACATTCCTTCTCCAAGGCCCTGCATCATTTTGGCAAATACATAGTTATATGGCCTGATAAACTGGATCGCGATGCTTCCGTCACGGATATCCGTCGCGATTTCTCTGTCGAGATTATTGAAATAGAAAGCTCTGGCCATCCAAGATACGGCCACATAGGTCGTCATCTGCGCTGCCGTAAAGCCGCCCAGTGACTCTCCCTGCCCGTATATCGCCTTCCAGGTAAAATAATTGACACCGATATTGAGGGAGTAGATCAAAATTCCTGTGTAATAATTCAGCCGATACGCCAGCATGGTCAAAAAGCGGATGCGGATGAAATCGAAATATGCCTCAAGCAGCAGTCTGCGCTGCCCGCGTTCAGCCCCCTCGTCTCCCTTGTATCCGCCTCCCGGCGAAGCCGCTGCAACGGATGTGCGATTAGACATGCCCGGCTCCTTCCCCAGATAGCGCCAGCATCGCCTCTTCCGTCTTATTCGCCGATCCGGACTGGTAAATACTGCGGACGATGTCATCCGTGTTCGTCTCGATAATCTTAATATCGGTGATATCAGCTTGACCGACCACCCGCCCAAGCACATCCGACACATTCAGCTCCAGCGGAATCCACACTGTGGCAGCCAAATTGTTCTCTGCTGTCCATTTTACGGGCATACCTGAGGTCAGTTGTTCCAGACGGTCAAGCTTCGCGGCAGTTCCGAACTGAAAGGCCACTTCGCGGCCGGTGCCCCAGCGCTCCTTCAGTTCATCCAGCCCGCCGTCATAAATAATCCTTCCGTCATCGAGCATGATGACCCGTGAACAGAGCGCCTCAATGTCCTGCAAGTCATGGGTTGTAAGCAGAATGGTCGTGCCATGTTCACGGTTCATATCCTTGAGAAAAGACCGGATTTCCGACTTGACGACAATATCAAGCCCAATCGTCGGCTCGTCAAGGAATACGATGGACGGATTATGCAGCAGGGCCGCTACCAGCTCGCAGCGCATCCGCTGCCCAAGACTCAGCTTGCGGACAGGGCGGTTCAGCAGATCCTGAAGCTCAAGTCTCTCTACAAGCTCGTCCAATCTTTTCTTATAATCCGCCTCTCCGACACGGTACACCTTGCGAAGCAGCTCGAACGATTCAATCACTCCGATATCCCACCAGAGCTGGCTGCGCTGGCCGAACACCACACCGATGTTCCGGACAAATTTCTCACGCTCTTCGTAGGGCACATAGCCGCCGACAGTCAGCCGCCCGGATGTCGGGACGAGAATGCCGGTCAGCATTTTGATGGTAGTCGACTTCCCCGCTCCGTTCTCGCCGATATATCCGCAAATTTCACCCTCCGGGATTTGAAACGAGATATCCTTGACTGCGGTCACTTCGCTGTATTCCCGCTTAAACAAATCAACGAAGGCCCCTTTGAGGCCTCCGCGGTTTTTTTGCACTTTAAAGGTTTTTCGTAAATCCTGCACATCAATCGCTGCCATAATATACCTCGCTAAACATTTAAGTTTATTCAAGAGCATTATATAGGAACGGGCTAAAAAGCACCACCCTTTATACCATTCTCCTTATTATCTCGCTAAAATTTCCGGCAGTATTTCCCCGTCCTATGCTCCGAGATGGCCGGAACGGGTCATCTTTGTGCGCAAATACTTCTCATTGAAGACCGAGACATCGCCCCACAGCGGCACACGCTTCACCGCATTCATACCGGCGGCTTTCAGCGCCATCAGCTTCTTCGGATTGTTCGTGATCAGTGTGACCGGCTTGCTGCGAAGGCGCTGAAGCACACTGATGGCGTCCGCATAGCTTCTGGAATCATCCTCAAAGCCCAGCTCCAAGTTCGCCTCCACGGTATCGTAGCCTTCTTCCTGCAGAAGGTAAGCCATAGCCTTGCTGAACAGCCCGATTCCTCTTCCCTCATGATTGGCCAGATAAAATAGAGCACCGGAGCCGTTCTCCACGATCATCTTCATCGATTGGTGAAGCTGGAAGCCGCAGTCGCAGCGCTTGCTGCCAAAAATATCCCCTGTATGGCAGATGCTGTGCATCCGAATCAGCGCCGTGTCGGCATTTTCAAAATCCCCGTACACCAGGACGCTGGACTGCTGGCTGTCGGCGAGCTTCATCCCGGCCAGGCGGCCGATCAGCTTCTCCGTCATATCTTCCCCCATGAGCTCGGTTCGTTCTTCATCGGTAACATGGAGCCAACTGTACCACTTAAACGTAACGGTTTCCCCATTTAAATTTACCGGCAGCGTGATCGGCCCGACCAGAATATTGGCGGAATCGCTTCGTTCAATGGTTTGAATTTTATTCTTCAGTATGGAAACAATCTCGGGCTTGATCATGAGCGCACCTTCCTTAATTTCGTATTTCATCCCCATCGCCGTTCACAGCAGAGTATCGGGTTAATAAACGCTAAGTAACTATTTGTAAGTAAGTTTATCATTGTAATATATATTCGTCAAGTTATAATATATAAATAAATATTAATAATTACTTATTGTAAGTTTATGTTATAATGAATGTGAGGTGATGCAATTGAAGGATTTTGTAATGTGTCCCCGCTTTGAAAAAGCGGTCGATCTGCTCAGCAAGCGTTGGGTCGCACTGATCGTATTCGTATTGATCTCCGGTCCGCGCCGGTTTGGTGAAATTGAAAGCTGCCTGTCCAATCTCAGCGGAAAGGTGCTCTCCGACCGGCTGAAGGAGATGGAGAACGCGGGCATTATCCAAAGGACAGTATACCCCGACATTCCGGTACGGATCGAGTATTCGCTGACTGCGAAAGGTGAGGCGCTGGCTCCTATTTTAAAAGAGATCGGCAGTTGGTCCACGGAATGGATCGAGCTTGAGTCCACCATGTGAATTGCCCGAACTTCTAAGCGCTTTATCCGTTCCCTTTCAGGGAAATGAATAAGGCGCTTTTTTCATGCAAAATCATTCCATTTACGCAAAAATACAGCCCTTTCTTCTCGAAAGGACTGTCGAAGTATTCGGATTAATGACATGTAAATGGTAGGAATATACATATGTATGACATATTATACAATAAATTTATGAGGATACTCCTGCTATTCCATTGAAAAAGCAAGAAAAATATAGTAATTTAAAAGAGTCAATAACACTATTTAATAGAAAAGTGGAATTTTTATGGAAAGCATGTGTATGGAAATGATGATGACGATGTGTATGGAAGACATGATGGCTAAGATGAAAAGCATGAAAATGTGCATGGAAAAAAAGTCCGAAATGGATATGGGGTCCATGAACATGGATATGATGATGAAGAAAATGCAAGACTGCGATGAAATGATGACAATGTGCATGACGATGATGCGTGAAAGCATGCCAATGTCTAAGTAATTGTTCAAAATTAAATCCGGTCTTGGCAGAGCAGACAACTGCATGCCTTTTTTTATGCCCTTTTTAGGCTTTATCTATGATTTAGTGACGCAAATGGATGTATTTATCCTGAAGCTCTTTTTGCCAAAGAGATTCTCTCCAGCTTAAGCTCCCAGACCCGTTCTCTCCAGGCTCTCGCCTGATTATCGTCCCCGCCGGTCCGCAGCTTGTCGAACAATTCCAGCAAATTCGCATTAATATTGTCAAAGCGGGTCCACATCTCTCTAACCCTCTGTTCACGGATTTCCGCTTCTGTCATGCTCTTGAAATTCTTTAAGGAAGTTAGCAGATCGGCCTGCCACTGGGCATCGCCTAATTGCTTAGCATAATTATACAGGTCCAGATAATCATCGACAGACATTTCTATCTCTCCTCGCTTTCTTTATACCAAGTATTATACTCGGTATTATAGAAATTGCAATACCCTTTTTCTAACAAAAAGAAAAACCGCCCTCATGTAGAGGACGGCGGAGACGGTTCTTCTTTATTACGTAATGCGGCCCAAATCGGCTTTATTTCTGGCCCAGCGGTAGAAACAGCGAGAATACGCTGCCGTGGCCGGGTTCGGATGCCGTCTTGATGTATCCGCCCTGGTCGGTAATTATTTTACGGGTCAGATACAGTCCGAGACCGACACCTTCCGCATCCCGCACATTTGACCCGCGATAGAAACGTCTAAATATGGCATTCAGCTCTTCGGGTGGAATACCCTGTCCGTTATCCTCGATATCGATTCTGGCAAACAGATCATAGGCTGTGAGTGTAATGATGATGTTTCCGCCCGGTTCCGTGTATTTTACAGCATTATCAATCACGTTATAGATCGCTTCTGCCGTCCATTTAGCGTCATGGTAAAGCGTAATTCGTTGTCCTCCTTTCCATTCGATGGTCACGTTTTTGCTTTCCGCCGCCGGGAACGCCTGCTTGATCGCAGCAAGCACCGTATTGCCCAGGTCTTTCGCTTCCGTCTTGATAGATATAATCCCGGATTCCAGTCTCGACAATTGGATCAGGCTGTCCATCAGCCACGCCAGCTTATCGATTTGGCTCTTTGATCGCCTGCTGAACTCGAGACGCTTATCCGGGGGCAATCCGGCGTCATCGAGCAGACTGCTGTACATGGATAGATTGGCGAGAGGCGTCTTAAGCTGGTGAGATAGATCCGAGATCAAGGATTTGATCTCTCTATTTTCTTTCAAGTACCGTTCTTTTTGGATGGACAAGATGCCCGTCAATTGAATCACCTGGCTTTGCAGCTTGGATAGAAGCGTATCTTCGGTCACTGAAAATATCTCTTTATCCCGGCTGTAAATCAGACTCTGGATCATTTCCGAGAGCTGCGCAAGAACGCTTTCCATTTCCCGCCGTACAGAGAACATGAATCCCGCGCATATCGCACCGGCGCAAGCAATATAGACGAAACCGCCGATTAAGATCAGAGGCTCTGGACGAAAGCGTAACAGCAGTGTGACGAACAGGACGGTCACGAATACAAATATAGCCGCCCACCTTAATAAAAAGAGTTGGAACGGGTTCTTTTTCATCCGTCACCCCATGTGTAGCCGATGCCGAAAACCGTCTTGATGTACCGGCAGTTTTTGGGATCGTCCTCCAGCTTGTCCCGCAGCCTTTTGATATTGACGCTGAGCGTGTTCTCATCGACAAAATTCCCCGACTGGTCCCACAGCCGGTCCAGAAGCATCTCGCGGGTCATGACCTGCCCGCTGTTCTCCGCAAGCGCTGCAAGCAGCCGGTATTCTGTCGTCGTCAGCTTTAGTTCCTCATCGTTTTTCCAGACCGTCATTTTGCCGTAATCAACCTTTAAATCTTTATAAATAAAATAACGCCCCATACCGGCTTCATCTTCCCCGGTTCTTCTTAAGACAGCCTTTATGCGCCGTAAAAGCACTTCCATGCTGAAAGGTTTGGAAATATAGTCGTCCGCCCCAAGGTCGAAGCCGGCGACGATTTCCGGCTCCGTATCGTTGGCTGTAAGGAAAACAACGGGCATGCGGGAGCTTCGGCGGATCTCCCCGCACAAATCGGTGCCGCTGCCGTCGGGCAGACGGATATCCAGAATGGCAAGCTGGATGCTATGGGATTGAAAATAAGCCGCGCCCTCTCTGTAAGAGCCGGCCGCCAGCACTTCATATTGTTCTTTTTCCAGCGTATAGGCTAACCCCTCAAGCAGCAGCCGGTCGTCTTCTACGATCAGAATGGTAGTCATGTTGTTCACTCCCCTGCCCTTAGTTTACAAGGTTCCCAGGAGCCTTGCTGCGACATGCCGCGCATTCCCAGCCGGGAATCAGGCGGCTTCACGCAGACGTTCAGGAAGCGGAGAACGGCGAACCCGCCTGAAAGCGGCAACGGGAGCCACAAGACAAACTGCTGCCACCAGCACAATCACTACCGCTAAAGGAATGGCCGGGAACGTATAAACCGCATACGTCGCTTCTTGACTGAAGAGCCGATACGCACCGTAGCCGAGCGCATTCCCAAACGTGGTGACTAGCAGTACGGAAATGAACGCATACCAGGCTCCCTCAAGAAGCAGCAGCTTTTTAATCTGCCGCGACGTCATCCCGATGCTCTCCAGCACCGCCAGCTCCGGCTTCCTCGCCAGAACACCTGTAATCATAATGTTGACGAAATTCAGCAGGCCGATCAGGGCGAGAATCAGCGCAAGTCCCCCGCCGAGAATATAGAACGCCAGCTTGGCCGATTGCATCATATCCATCATGCCGATTTTGGATTCCAGTTTCAGATCGCCGTTTCCGGCAATCAACGCTTTGACCTGTTTCGCGACAACCGGCCAGTCCTTCCGATCCGCATCAAAGGACAGCTTGTAGATGATCGGATCATATATTATTTTCTTTATAGCGGTTTGGCTAATATACACATTGGGAGCAGTATTACGAAAAGTAACCAGGTGATCGAAAGTAGCCATACCGCCGATCTCCAGCTTCGTTTTTTTAGCGGCGCCCGCAATCTTCATTGTAAAGTTGTCCCCGGCCTTGAAAGCGGGAATTTCCCCATCCAGCAGTGCCACCTCACCGCGCTCAAACCGCTCCTCATTTATGGGAGACGGCAGCTTCTTATTTGCCTCACGAAAGTCGGCTGGGTCAAGTCCTATCACATTCCCCATGAACATATCGGGTCTCTTCGCAAAATCAACTTCCCCCGAGCCGCCTACCATATATCGCGCCTTGAATTCATCCACGTATTTTCCGAACACCTTCGGATCATAATCCAGCATGGTATTCGCGAGATAAGTGGTTCTAATGTCTTTTGCCCCGGGGATCGATTTGATCTTCTCCAGTAGCTCGGGTGTAACGGCCTGTTTATCCCCCCCGGACTCATGGGTCAATTGAAAATCATGCCGCATATAATCGTCCACAAAATGCTCCGGATTCATGCTAAGCACCAGCGTGTTAATGACCAGAAAAGTGGTTAATCCGAGAAACAGGGATAAAAATACGATGAGCGCGCGTTTTTTGACTCTGAAGATGTTGCGCAGCGCCATCCGGTGCAGCTTCGAGCCGCCGCTGTTCATTCTCGCTTTGGATGAAGGAGTGATTCCGGTGTATTTAGTCGCTTCCACTGGCGAGATTTTTCCGGCAACCCTGGCCGGCTTGATGCAGCTGACCATAGTCGTAATCAAGGCGAACAGCGCCGCTCCGGCAAAAATAAGCGGGTGAAACGAGATGCTTCCGCCAACCTGTATGTCAATCGCGTTCAAGGCCAGCGGCACAATACCAAACGAAGTAGCCGCTCCGGCGATTAAGCCGATTGGAATGCCGATCAGCGCGAGCCGCAGCGCCTGCCTCCGGATCATGACCCGAATCTGCCGGCGCGTGACACCGATTGTCTTAAGCAGGCCGTAGAATCGGGTGTCGCCCGCCACCGACAGGTACAGCACATTGTAAATCAGCAGATAGCCGCTCAGCATTACGAACAGAACCAGGCCGCCATAGCCGATTAGCGTCGATGTTCTTCCGCTATCCGTATACGATATGCCGGATGCGGGGCTTAGCTCCTGGTCTTTCAGGAGTTTGAGATCCTGCCGCATGTTTTCTATTAATTTCCCAATATCCTTGTTGTCCGTAAATAAAATAGATGCCGCATCTACCTCTTGGACCACGGCTCTGCTCTGTTTCACGAATGGCTCTGATACAAGCAGACTGCCCAAGTCACCGGAGCCCAGCTGCGAGTAGTCCTTGAACCAGCCAGTAAGCTTGAAAGTCTCTTTATGCTGCACCGCCTTACCGCCAGAAATCACGGTATAGCTTAGAGGAAGGCTCATCCCGATTTTGGGCTTATCGATCCCCATTTGCCGGAGCAGATCCAGCGGAGCGGCGATTTCATTCCCGGCGGCGGGATATGTTCCCTTCCATCCGTCAATGGCGGGCCTCCGCATAGCGTTCCATTCGGTCTCATCATACCAGACCAAATGGGCGGTCCTATCCGGATCACCTGCAATGTCTTCAGCGGCGCCAAGCACGGCCTGGAGTCCGACCGCCTTGACATAATCAAGGGCCTTCATCTTCTCCAGCTGATCTTCTGTTGGAGCGGACAATATGGCCTGGGCAATCGTTCCGGCGAGCTTGGCCTCCTGCATATCCCATGATTTGGAAACGCTCATGCCGATGCTAAAAAAAGAGGTAATCAGCCAGGTCGTCAAAATAATGGCCAGAATAATGAACCGGTTTCTTGTGCGGCTCATTCGCATGCTCCCGGCTGCCAGCTTGTTCACGGCGGTCTTAGTGTTGTTGGGAAACATGGTAGAGCCTTCCTTCCATAATCTGCCCGTCCTCGATCCGGATCACCCGGTCAGCCATCAGGGCGATTTCCTCGTTATGCGTAATCATAACCATCGTCTGATTAAACTGCCGGCTGGTCACCTTCAAGAGCCCGATCACTTCCTGGCTCGTGGCACTGTCTAGATTCCCTGTCGGCTCGTCCGCCAGAACAAAGGAAGGCTTGGCCGCCAGCGCTCTGGCAATGGCGACCC
>NZ_ASSD01000436.1 GCF_000520715.1 Paenibacillus zanthoxyli JH29 | reverse complement strand
GCTGCCGCTTCGCCGTACACTTTATGATTCGTCAGCCTTCCCCGCCGGTAATCGTCATCGTCCATCGCGGGCAGATCATCATGAATCAATGAATACGTATGCACCATTTCAATCGCTGCAGCCACTGGAAGCGCCGCTTCCCGATTTCCTCCGGTCGCTTCGCACGCCGCGATAACGAGCAGAGGGCGAAGGCGCTTGCCGCCGGCGAGAAGCGAATAGTTCATCGCCTCCGCCAGCTTGGCGGGAACCTCCCAATGCGGCGGAAACAACGCCTGGAATTCACCCGTAACAAGATCGCTCACGCCAGCGATATATTCATTTAAAGGCTCGCGATTTACGGATTCAGCACGCTGAGATTCTGCCGGTTCATTCTCGGGAAGACCGTTATTAAAAGGAGTCATCGCCGTCCCCTTCCAGCGAGGAGCCGAAAGGTTTCTTGCGAAGCTCTCCGTCTTCTTCCACAATCATTTCGATCTTGCGCTCCACCTGCTCAAGCTTGGCTCCGCACAGCTGCGAGAGCTTCATTCCCTGCTGAAACAAATCGATCGCCTTCTCCAGCGGAACGTCGCCCTGCTCCAGTTCACGCACGATCAGCTCCAGCTGGTCCATTGCCTCCTCAAACCCCAGTTCCGCTTCTTCCTTCGCCATGATCCTTCGCATCCTCCTTCATACCCCATACCTGGCAATCCAGCTGACCGTCAGCCAGCTTGACGACCACCAGGTCGCCGAGCTGGACCTCGTTCAGCGATTTGATCAAATGCCGTTCTTTCTCGTCGTAGACGAGGCTGTATCCCCGCGCCATGACCTTAAGCGGGCTGAGCGCGTCCAGCGCCTTAAGCTCCGCCGCAAAGCGGGAGCGCTTGTCCGCAAGACGCGCGCTCATGGCGGCGGCCAGCTCGCGCCTGGCCGCGTCGCT
>NZ_ASSD01000435.1 GCF_000520715.1 Paenibacillus zanthoxyli JH29 | reverse complement strand
CCCGGATATCGGCGGGCATCAGGTTGGCGTTGCCGAGGAGAGCGTCCAGACTGCCGCGAAGCTTATGCCGTGCGCGTTCAGGCAGCGTCTCCAGTTCCTTCTCCTCTTCTTCCAACCCGGCCAGCTCACGTTCCAGGCTAACGGGATCTTCACCGTCAAGCTCTTCCAGCAGCGCTTCCCTTTCCTCCTGCTGCCCTTCGCGGAACGCGGACAAATAAGCTTCGGCCGTATGCTCGATCGAGCGGGACAGACTGTATGCCAGAAGCTCCTTCCGCCGTTCAAGCAATTCTGTAATCAGACGGGGAAGGCTTTCCAGGCGGCTCAGCGGATGTGCTTGTTCTTTCAGCGAAGTGAACAGCAGACCGGTAAACTTGACGCCCCAATCATGGAAAGCGCTTTCCACTTGCTTCCGGTAATCCTCTATGCCTATCTCCTGTTCCCGATGCTTGTCGATCTGGTTGATGATCAGGTACAGCGGCTTGCCCCAATCGCTCAAGGTTTTGGCGAACGCGAGATTGTTCTCGGACTGTACATGATTGTAATCCATAATGTAGAATACGATATCCGCCAGATGCAGCGCCGAACGGGTTGCGCTTTGATGGCCTTCCTCCGTGGAATCCACCCCAGGGGTATCCATAAGCACGCCATGCGGCCCCAGAAGCGGCACATCCTCCCACACCTCGATTGCAGTGTAATCTTCTCCAAGGCGGCAGTAATCCCGGAGCTGCTTCGCTGACGCTTCAATAGGTTCTCCCCAGCCAGTTCCGCCATTCCCTCTATAGATCAGCGTTCGCGGGGTTCCGCGGCGAATCGAGACAACATTTGCGCTCGTAGGGAGCGGTCCCGAAGGAAGAATATTTTTGCCGCACAGCGCATTGATCAGACTTGATTTCCCTGCCGAAAAATGACCGCAAAAAGCGAAGACCAGCTCCCCGGACTTTTCTTTTTCGAGCAGATCCGCGAAAATACGACCTGTATCCCTGTCACCTTGCAGCTCCGCCCACTCGGAGAGCTTTGCCAGATTCCATTTTGAAGCTCTATTCACATCGCTTTGTATTCTCTCCCGCTCCGCACCCATATGGTATCCACCTCTGCCGCCATGTAATGGTCATTCGCCAGGCTAGTCGGTATCCGGTAATTATTTTTATAAGAATAGAATAATTCCATTTTATCATCGGATTGGCACAAATCAAATATGCAGGGAGAAGAAAAAAGCGGAGTTCCCTCTATCGGGAACTCCGCCGTTTAGCCGCTTAGGCAGTCTCAAGCACAGGCAGCAGAATTTCAAATACCTTGCCATGCTGAAGGATTGTCAGCCCGCGGGATTTGTCTTTCATCACCACGACTTCAGGCTTTTGCGCCATGCGCTCCAGGTAATGTTCAGGCACGTCGCCGGAATGGCTGATCGTTATGCCCTCTACCTCCTGCTCCTCGTTCTCTTCCATCGAACTGTCCACTACACGGTCGAAAATATCTGAGAACAGCTCAAAATTATCTGTGTATACGGAAATGCATTTCATTCTAATCCCATCCTCTTCTTCATATCTGACTTAAAGCGGCCGCGCTTCACTATTTCTTAGCTTTGCTTACCGTCGAGGTTTTCATACGTTTCTTCCCTTCGCGGCATACATCCAGAAGCGGGCATACCTGACATTTCGGATTCTGCGCCTTGCAGTGATATCTTCCGAAAAAAATCAGCCGGTGATGCGTCAGCGTCCATTCATTCTTCGGGACCGCCTTCATCAGCTTCTTCTCAACCTCCAGCACTGAATCCTTCCATCCCGCGAGCCCCAGACGCTTGGATACCCTCTCAACATGCGTATCCACGGCAATCGCAGGCACGCCGAAGGCGTTGGATACGACCACATTGGCTGTCTTGCGTCCCACTCCCGGAAGTGTAACCAGCTGATCGTGGGCCTGCGGCACTTCCCCGCCATACTGATCGATCAGAATGGAGCATAAATTCTGAATATGCTTTGCCTTATTGCGGTAAAGGCCGATCCGCCGGATGTCTTGCTCCAGTTCCTCCAGCGGGACGGAAACATAATCCAGCGGTGTCTTATACTTCTGGAACAAGTCTGCAGTGACTTTGTTTACGGTTGCGTCCGTGCATTGGGCCGACAGCAGCACGGCAATCGTCAGCTCGAACGCATTGCTGTGGTTAAGCTCACAGTCCGCATCCGGAAACATCTCGCCAATCGTATCCAGAATGTGGCGGACATCTGAAATCTTCATATGGTGTACCTCACATGTCAGGTATATCGCTCTGCTAGTATAAATGGTTGCACCAACATATTCAAGGAAGTTCAATGGAGTATGTATTATAGCCGGGTGATCCCATACATGACAATATTGTATCTCCTCTTCCTAGAAAAAAACGTCCCGACGCAGGGAAGCCATGCGTCAGGACGGTATCTCTCGCGGAAAAAGCCGCCATTCCTTACTGCTTCACAATTTCAACCACGACATTGTTATTGAAATATACTGCAATTTTATCATTTTCTTTGAGAGATTGCACGGATAAAGTCGTGTCGCCTTGGTGAATGTATACGTTAGGCGACAGGATGAACCGGTAATTTTCGTCATTTACGTTATCCCGCTTGACGACAATGCGGCCTGCAGCTGCATCATAGCTCGAAAAGTTGCGGGTCTGAACGGGCAGTACGCGTACAATCGTCGTTCCGTCGGCATCCTTGCGGACCTCCGCTCTTTCGGATAACGAAAGGGAACTTAGCGCTGTGGAAGTGCCGTTGTCACGGACAATTTTGACGCTTCCTCCCGTTCCGAAGGCTTGGACAGTGCCCGCATAGTCTTTAACGCTCAGTGTCCCGGCTGCAGCGTCAATGGCTGTTACCTGACCTGTCGTTGTCTTTACGGATTGAATTGACAATGGGGAGCTTCCAAGTGCGCTGACATTGACATAGTCTCCAGCCTTGAGGTCGCTCAGTTTGATCGTCTGTCCAGTCTCGTCGGTCAGCGGAATGGCGAGCGTGTAAATATCGATGTTCCCTCCGGATGTCTTGACGCCCAATTTGTTGTTCGCTGCATCGACATACGCAAGCCCCAGCTGCTGAGAAGTCTTAACCTTCAATACAGTCAAAACATCCTGGCTTGTCGGGACATAGCCGATTACGCTGCTGCCAACGGACACATCGGTCATGGAAAGGCCCGTTCGTCCGAACATCTCGACAATCGGCGGATAAGGGAAAGTCATGGAATGGCCGTCGGCCGTCTTCAGCACAATTGACTTTGACGAAGTATTGACCGAAGTAAGGGCGCCTTCATACTTGCTGACAATCTCTAGGGAAAGCGTCCGCTGGCCGAGAGCATTGACATTCACCTTCCGGTTCTCTGTCAGCATCGGACCAATAGTGGTCAACGTAGGCACAATTCCGTTATCGTTAATATATTTTGTATTATCATCCAGTTCATATACATGCGGTTTATCTCCGTTGTCGGTAACCGTCAGCAGCTTGGTCTTGGAATTGTAGCTGATAACCGACGCTCCAAACTGCTGATCGAGCTTGCGGCTGATTACAGATATTTTAGTAACCTGATCGCTGCCGTTTAACGTCAATTCCACAGTATCGCCGTAGGTCGCATCGGCAATGAGATCCGCTGCGGCCGGTTTGGTATAGCCCGGGATGATGATGGCGGGGCTCGATGCAAGCAGCTGGACGCCGCGTGTGCCATCGGCTTTCTTGTAAACTACGGAGGAACTGTTCAGGTCAGTGAGCATTCCCTGCACCGTCCGTTCTACAGCCTGCGTCACTTCGACGGAGCCAATCAGATTATTCTCAATCTTATAATTCACCGTTGCGCCAGCCTTCAATTCAGAAGGCAGCAGAATAGCCTTTTGATAGCTGAATAGGGCGCTGTCCGCCCATTTGAATGTTTCGTCCGTTCCGGAAGCGTTCGTGAAGGTTATTGTCTTAGCGGTAAGATCGATGCTTTTGAGCGTTCCGGATGCTGTCTTATTGACCACACCGGAAGTAACCTGAACTTTAAGAATCTTGTTCTGTCCTGTAAATGTCTCTCGTGTAATTGCCACGATACTATCCTCCGAAATCGAGGAAGCTGCAATGGTGCTGCCCCCCGCATCCACAAAGGAAGTTGCGTTGTCGAAAGCATACTCCGGATAACCGTCGGCATTTTTCAGCCATAGTTTATTGCCGCTCACGGACAATCTCGCGAATGTTCCTTGGATCGTCTCCACCTGCGGTTTCGGATCAGTCAGTTCTACATAGGAAGCCGCCCCGTTCTTGCCAATGACCGTGACTTTTGTATAAGGCTGAATATTGTTCAATGAAATCGCCGTTTCGGCGGCGCTGCTGAAATAAGCCGTTCCGGAGTTCAAGGAGTATACAGAGCTGGAGACGCCGCTATATAGTGTCATTTTGCCTTCTTTTACATCGGTTACGATACCTCTTGACGTATTATTGTATGCCGCCGCCGAATAAGCCTCCGCCCGGCTGAAGAAGGTGGCGAGCTGTGCCCGCGTAACTTCTCCCGTTGGATTGAAAATGTTCCCGCTCAATCCGTTCGTCAGTCCAAGGTCGATCGCAGTGTTGATATATCCGCGTTTACCTGCGGAAATCTTGGCGTCATCCGCAAATCCCGAAGGCTCGCTAGCGACTGCCTGCGCATCGGATGTCTTGCCAAGGGCGCGGATTAACAGCTCGGCGATCCACTCGCGGGTAGCCTTGCGTGTACCCCAGGACGTCTTCAGATTGTCGTCAGCCATTTCCGTCGTTTTGTCCAGCACGTTCCGCTGAAACGCCAGCACGACATAAGGCTTGTAATAATTGGAGACGTCAAAGCCGGACGGAAGCGCTGTTGCAGTCTCTCCCGAAGCCTGGTTATCCAGCTTCATGAAACGCAAAGCCATCAGCACAGCTTCCTGTTGGGTAACAGGGTCCGCCGGACGAAACTTTCCGTTGTTGCCTATGATGATTTCCTGTGCGGCCAGCTTATAGATATGCTTCTCGGCCCAAAAGCCGGAGGTTACATCGGAGAAAGCTCCAGTCCTCGTTGCACTCAGCGAAGATACGGCCCCAGCTGTGTCCCCGGCGGGCGCACTTTCCGCCAATACCGTTCCCGCTCCGCCAAACGCAACCGCCCCGGCGAGCAGGACGGATATAGCTTTCTTAGTATATCCCTTATTGTAATAGTTGTACTTGATAAGTTCAGACAATTTGGAATGTTCCCCTCTCTGCATATGGATAAACCGTCCCTGTCATTAGCGGAATTTGATATGCCGACGCTCTTCCTGTACGGCTTACTGACTGTTCTCCCTGGTCATCGGATGCAGCAGGTCCGCATGACCCATCAGGCTCTCAACCTGCTCCCCATCAACCAGCAGTTCAATACTCTGAACTTCCGAAAATTGGAACAGCGTCTTAGTCAGCGCGCTGAGCGCAAAGGATTCGCCTCCGGCACCTAGCTGAGCCTCTGCCGGTTTGTGAATATCCATCACGATTTGCCCGTTCTCGAACTTCAGAGACTTTAGTTCCATTTTTCCCCATAGAGGGATCAGGTCCGTATTATCGCTTTTTTGCAGCGATTTGAAAGCCTCGGTGTATTTTTCAGTGTCGTCCTTATAAGCAATGTCCGCCTTTGCCGGCTTCAGATCCGTCATTTGAGAATCCGCGTAATAGACATCAATCGTTTGACTCTTTTTCTCCTCGGGCGGAGCAGCGCTCAGTGACGGCTCAACTGAAGGACTCTCGTTTTCTGCCGTCGGCTGCGCCGAACTATCCGGAACGGTACTTTCCACAGGCTGCTCCGAAGCTTCAACATTCCCTTCAGCGCCGCTGACGACAGCCGGTGAAGCGATGCCTCCCTCATTTGCAGGCGCTGTAGACGGTTTATCGCCGCACCCTGCCAGCACAAGCAGAAGAGCCGACGCTATACCGATGATCCCCATTTTTTTATTCCACAATTTCAACGCCTCCTTAGTAAGATGGTGCAATGAAGAATCTTGTAATCTATAAGAAGGGGCAGACCCTTCCGCAGAGCATCCTCTATCCCTGCATGGGCAGAAGCCTGACTCTGCGGCGTCAGTCTGCCGTGAGGCTGCTAGCTGATGCCCAGGTACTCCTTGATTCCGCTAACAATCGCTGCGGCCACCCTATTCTGCAAATCTTCCGTAAATAGGAGAGCTTCATCTTTTTTATTGCTGAGATAGCCAGCTTCCAATAGAATCGCCGGCATCTTCGTTTCACGAATAACATGAAAATTGCCGTACTGCACACCCCGGTCGCTGAGTCCGGTAGCCTGTACCAAATATTTATGCATTACAGCGGCAAATGCCTTGCTCTCATCCCGCTTATAATACGTCTCGGTGCCGCTCGCAGCTGTAGTGGGGCTGCTGTTGGCATGTACCGAAATGAACAGGTCTGCGTTCAAGTTATTGGCGATAGCCGCTCGTTCTTTAAGCTCAAGGAAAGTATCATCGCTGCGTGTCAGCACAACCTCGATATTCGCCTCCTGCTTCAGCAGCGCCTCTGCTTTGAGGACTACCGCCAAATTAAAGTTCTTCTCATATTTCCCTGTGACCCCGACCGCACCGGAATCCTTGGCACCGTGCCCGGCATCCAGTACAACGAGCTTCTTGCCGCCTCTGTCAGGAGGACCCGTA
>NZ_ASSD01000434.1 GCF_000520715.1 Paenibacillus zanthoxyli JH29 | reverse complement strand
TCGTACGGCAGTTTGCCGCTCTTGCGGATCGGCACAAACCCTACGCCCAGCGCATAGGCAAGAGGAGCCCCTATGACAAAGCCCCGCGCTTCAGGACCTGCGATGACATCAATCTTCAAATGGGCCACACGTTCTTTCAGCGCATCGATCGCCCCTCGGTACATTTCACCGTCCTTCAGCAGTGTCGTAATATCTTTGAAGCTGATGCCCGGCTGAGGGAAATCCGGAATCACGCGGATAATTTCTTTGAAGTCCAAAATAACTCCTCCTAAAAGTTTTGATAGCATATACTTCTTTTGAATGGTCTTCGCAAAACTTACTTCGGAAGCATTCGCTTAGTTTTGATAGCATATGCTTCTTGAATAAGCTTCGCAAAATTCGCTTCGTTCTGTTAGCATACAACCCGGGTACCGCATGATCTCTACCCCGCTATGCTTTAGGATGCGCCGAGACGGCGCGACTCCATCCATTCTTGCAGCTCGGACGGACTTCCTTCCATAAAATATTGCTCCATCTCCGCCAATTGGCTAAGGCGCATAAAATGGCTTGAAGAAGTAAGATCCCGGGCGGCAGGCCGGGTTACAAAGGATAGCTGCCCCTGCTCTCTTCTTATAAAATCAAGTTCTTCAAATACATCAAGCATCATCTTCAGCATTCGCAGACTCATCGGCGATTTGCGGCTGAGCCGCAGCAGCACTTCCTGCTCCGGAATCGGACCGGATGCCATTGCGGCCAGCCATTTATAGAGCATCTTAAAATGCTCTCTCGTCGGAACAAGCAGCCGCTCCCGTTCCAGGCGAAGCGAGTGCAGCAGTGCAATGTTATCTGCTGCCGGAAAAGTACGCAGCAATGCATCAAGCTGCTCTGTCGATTCCGGCATATCCAGCAGGCACAGCAGGGATACGCTTCTTCCGTCATCTTCCCCAGGCAGATTGTCTGCCGGAGAAATTCCGTTATATTGATCATATACCCAAAAGGTCATCCCTTGACATTCCGGCTGCTCTTGCTCTTTCAGCCAATCCTTACGGACCACGGCCGCAGCCAGACCT
>NZ_ASSD01000433.1 GCF_000520715.1 Paenibacillus zanthoxyli JH29 | reverse complement strand
GACAAACTTATTATCGGGACGGTTGCCGTCCAATTCGATTGGCAGAACGATGTTATCATAAACATTCAGCACAGGCACCAAATTATACTGCTGGAAGATGAACCCGATATTTCGTCTGCGGAAAATCGTCAGTTCGTCATCGTTCATCGCATAAATATCTTTTCCCCGGATTAAGACCTTCCCTTCAGATGGCCGGTCCAGTCCGCCAAGCAGATGCAGCAGCGTGGATTTCCCGCTTCCTGACGTACCAACCACCGCCGCGAACTCTCCGTCCTGAACTTCCAAATCCACTCCACGAAGCGCCCGAACTGCATTGGACCCTTTGCCGTACTGCTTAATCAGGCCGCTTGCCTGCAATATGGACATTTTATCCTCTCCATTCCTCGGTGTATTTTTATACACGACTCATTATATTGGATAGTTCTTACATTCTCATGACAAAAAACGGCTCCCCTCCTCCTGCCCGGAAGAACGAAGCCGTTTCTAAAAAACCGCACAGCGAACGGCTCGCGTGCGGTCTTAGATGATTTTTTAGCTGCTGAACTGCGTAGTGACGATATCATCAAGCTTGACTTGGTCTTTCTTCAGCGTGCCGGACTGTACCAGATCATCAATCCACGGCTGGAAGAGGTCGGTTGGAAGACCTTTGTCGGTAAAGTAATAGTGGGTGGCATTTACCGGCTGTCCGATATATTCGGCAGTCAGCTTGACGGACTCGTCCGTATTGTGATTAATATAGTCTTGAGCTTTCTTAATGGCATTTACGAAGCGTTGAACAGCCTCCGGGTTCTCCTGGATGAATTTATCGGTAAAGTAATAAACGGAAGCGCCGGATGCGGCACCCAGCCCTGTATCATGGGAGTCGGCGAGCAGGGTCAGCTTGGAATCATTGGCCAGCTTGTAGAAAGGCGGATGAATGCCCGCGATATCCAGGT
>NZ_ASSD01000432.1 GCF_000520715.1 Paenibacillus zanthoxyli JH29 | reverse complement strand
CTGCTCGGCTCCAGCGGCTTCAGCGCAAGGCTGGCCGGCCAGCTCGGCCTTCCCTTCGCCTTTGCCAGCCACTTCGCGCCCGACTATCTGCTGCCCGCGCTTCATCTGTACCGCACCAGCTTCCGGCCCTCCGGGGTGCTGGACAAACCGTATGCTATGGTCGGACTCAGCGCTGTTGCGGCGGATACGACTGAAGAAGCCCGGCGGCTCGCAACCTCCTCACAGCAGCAGGCGCTCAGCCTTGTCCGCGGCCGTCCCGGCAAGCTGAAGCCTCCAGTGGACAGCATGGAAGAGCTGTGGAGTCCGCAAGAGCAGGCCCTTGTCCTTGGCAGACAGCAGTACGCTGTCATCGGCGATAAAGCCGCTGTTCGGGAGCGGATGCAGCAGATCCTGGAGGAGACGCAGGCTGACGAATGGATTGTAACCTCACAGATTTACGATCATGCCGCCCGTTTGCGTTCCTATGAAATTCTTGCCGAAGCCCTCTGCACGAAATGACCTGAATAGGGTTTCCCTGCCGGACATGATAATATATAGAGCAGCCACCAAGATACAGGGGAGATGAACAGCATGAAGCAAGAGGTTATGGAACGCTTTATTTCATACGCCCGCATGGATACGCAGTCGGATGACGCCAGCGAGACCTGTCCTTCAACTCCGGGACAATCGGTACTGGCACGGAAGCTTGCGGAAGAGCTAGCCGAAATCGGCATGGAGGAAATTACGGTCGATGAGCACAGCTATGTGTTCGCCTCGCTTCCGTCCAACAGCACCAAAGACGTTCCCGTCATCGGATTTCTCGCCCATTTGGACACCGCTACCGATATGTCAGGCGCAGGCGTGCGTCCGCAAATTGTGGAATCCTATGACGGCGGCGATATCGTGCTGAACAAAGCGCTGAATGTCGTCCTTTCGCCGGAGAACTTTCCGGAGCTCAGCGGATATAAGGGGCAGACTCTGATTACGACTGATGGTACCACTCTGCTTGGCGCGGATGACAAAGCCGGCATTGCCGAAATCATGACAGCCATGCATTTTTTGAAGCAGCACCCGGAAATCAAGCACGGCAAAATCCGGGTCGCCTTCACTCCTGACGAGGAGATCGGACGCGGCGCGCATAAATTCGATGTGGCCGCCTTCGGCGCAAAGTTCGCCTACACCATGGACGGAGGACCACGCGGAGAACTGGAGTATGAGAGCTTCAATGCGGCGACGGCACGGATTACCTTTCACGGTGTCAACGTCCATCCCGGAACGGCCAAGGGAAAGATGATCAACTCCGCCAAAATCGCCATGGCTTTCCACGAACGGCTGCCCGCCGGGGAATCGCCGGAGTTCACGGAAGGCAAAGAGGGCTACTACCATCTAACGTCATTCCAGGGTACTGTGGAAATCAGCCGGCTGAATTATAATATCCGGGACTTTGACCGGGAACGGTTCGAGGAACGGAAGGCGTTTATCCAGACATTGACCGATGAATTCAGACAGACTTACGGGGAAAACAGCATCGTGCTGGAGCTCAATGACCAATATTACAATATGCGCGAAAAAATCGAGCCCGTACGCCATATCGTCGATATCGCCCATAAGGCAATGACGAATCTTGGCATTACGCCGATTGTCCATCCGATCCGCGGCGGCACCGACGGCTCCCAGCTATCCTACATGGGGCTGCCTACGCCGAATATTTTTGCCGGCGGGGAGAACTTCCACGGAAAGTTCGAGTATATTTCAGCCGATACGATGGTCAAGGCGACCGAAGTGATCATCGAGATTGCCAAGCTGTTCGAGCAGCAGGCCTGATCCCTCTCGCGCCACATGCAAGAAGCCTCCAAGCCCTGGCTGAAATGCCAAGCAAGGAGGCTTCTTTATGCGTAATAGACGGTTGCTCAGACGGTTGCTTTAAGCCTCTTCCTCATCCGGTCGTCCGTCTTTCCAAATGACATTTTCCCCGTAGTTCTTGCCCCAATCGTACATCATGCGCAGGACTGGCATCAGACTTTGGCCATATTCCGTCAAAGAGTATTCTACTCTCGGAGGGACCTCCGCATACACTTTGCGCAGCACAAGCCGATCCTCCTCCAGCTCCCGGAGCTGGTTCGTCAGCATCTTTTGCGTGATGTGGGGAATGAGCTTCTTCAGCTCGCTGAACCGTTTCGTGCCGTCCAGGCCGAGATGCCATAGAATAATCAGCTTCCACTTTCCGCCGATGACGGCCAGAGTCAGCTCTTTTTCACAGTTAATTTCCTTAAGATTGATCCGGTCCTTGATCTCCGTCGCCATGTTTTCAGCCTCCTCTTGTAGATATCATACTACAAAAAAGAAACGCATGCCGCCCCGAAAGAGAGCAAGTTCCGTGAGGACCACGCGTTCATGCAGTCGGCCCATTTTGTTGATGTACTTTCCGGCGCCAATAAGTATTCAATAGCTTATCTAATTCTATAGATTTATTAACCGTCCGTTGATCCTTAATCCCGTACACTTTTGCAAATAGATGGAGCACAACTCTCTTTTGTTCGATCATTTGTTCCAGCTCTTTCAAGTTGACCGCCTCCAAGTTCGATTAGACGGTTGAAAGCCGAATAATTCAGAATGTCATTTGGTATTATTTTCTATTATTATCCAATTGCTCGCAAAAAGGGAGGTCCAAATTTATGGTCCCCCTAAAAATTAATGCCTTGCTCCTTAAGCTTATCTTTTACGAATCGAATTTGTTTTTTAATTGTGCTAATGGACTTATGGAGCTGTCCCGCAATCTGGGTCTTATTAAGACCTCTTGATTTTAGATCGTATACTTGCCGTTCCGATGGGGTAAGAACTTTACTCAGCCTGATTTCCTTCAAATATTCGTTCCTTAAAACCTCAGAGCCGTCAGGATGAATATAGATTTGGTTCATATGCGCATCCCGAATGGCACGTAATATGTCAAAGAGACTACTTTTATTTATAAAATTTACGGCTCCGCTTTTAAAAGACTGGGCTATGACTTCTTGCTCTTTTATCGCAGTTAACGCTATGACCTTATGGCCCGCTTGACTTAGAACTCTAATTGCCATTAGACCGTCTAAATTCGCCCTGGATAAATTTATATCCATTAATATGACATCAAAATCAAGAGACTTTGCTGCTTCAACAGCATCGGGCCCATTATCAATAATCCGTACGACCTCGATATCATTTTCTTTATTAATGTACTTTGAAATATTCGTTTGCCAGAAAGGTTCATCCTCAACTAAAATTACTCTGATCTTATTTTCCATAATTCAACATCCCTTTCGAGAGTTTTATGCAGACGTCACAATTCTCTTTTTGGGGAAGTGAAGGACGACGGAAGTTCCTATACCTTCATCACTGGTAATTGTAATTGTCCCTTGATGGGCTTTCATAACGTTGTAACAGAAGCTCAGCCCTAAACCATGATTTTTTGAATTTTTTTTGGTGGAAAAAAAGGGCTCCATGATCCTGGTTAGTTCTCCGTTTGGAATACCTATCCCACTATCCTCAATTTCAAGCGCGATTTCTGTTTTAATACGGTATAATTTCACCTTAACAAGCCTCTGATCACCTGGGTTAATAGCTTCAATGGCATTATTAAGAATGTTTTTAATAACCTCGCCTAAAAGTACATCGTCACACTCCATTTCGACATCTTCTAAAAGGCTGACTTCGATTTGTATTTGTTGTGCTTTAATAACACCTTCAAACCCCTGAACAGAGGATAATATGATGTCATTTAAATTGTGACGGTCTTCTCTAAGAATAATTTCTTCGGTTTTGGATTTTATTCGCTCAATCATGTGGTCGATATGCTCAATGGCTGGCAATGCCGACTCAATAGCTTCCTTTGCTTCTATAAGATCTTTCTTCTCAACGGCCTCCTGAGCGATAAGGAAAAAAAACTTGATTTTGTGAATTTCGTTTTTAATCGTGTGGTTAAGTACAGCCGTACCGGAACTCATGATTTGAAGAGATCGATCAAGAGCCTGCTGCTCCACTTTCACTTTTAATCCAAAGACTCCGGATAGAAAAATATAGATAACAAACAGCAAATAACCTACTCCAAAAATGACTGGAAGGGTCATGAGGAATATTTCATTTTTTATTTTAAAAGCACCAGGAATATTATTGAAAATATAGACACCTAAATAGATCGGGACAACAATAACAAGTGCATTGAACTTGCTTTTTTTAATTGCTTGATTTTTTTCTGTAAACCATGATCTAAAAATTAGATAAGTGGCTACAAAATAGTAAGGAGTACACCAAATAAGCAAGAACATAAAATTAAGATTCGTCTCAGGATAAAATTTTGTTCTGAAAATCATTAGAACTATTGGTATAAACAATACAAGTGCTAATCTATTTTTATTTTTTGAATGGGTTACTTTTGTAAACACAATAGCATACATTAAAACTGCATACGGTGCTATAGATTGTCCCAAGAACTGGAAATATATAGAGAGTTCGTGTAAGAAGAAAATCACGGTTTCTTGGATTCCATTGTTTTTAAATGCAGGTATCGTATTGTTTCTAAGAACATTTGATAATGCCCCTATTGAAGCACAGTAATTACAAAGTGCCAGCCATCGAATAGATTCGTTTTCTTTAGAGTGAATGATAAGAAGTACGGTACCTATGATGAAACTGAAAAAGAAAATGAAAGACATCCCTTATTCTCCTTCTAGGAAACTGATTCAGGTCTCGTGGGTAGTTATAAACATTACCTCTTTAAGTAGTAATTCACCTCTTTATGATTTCATAAATTTCTTGAGGACTATTTACTATTGCTTTGAAGGGTCCTTTAACTAATAATTCAGCGGAATCAAACCCCCAAGTTACGCCAATAAAAGGAACATCTATTTTTTTACAAGCCTCTACATCTCGCAATTCGTCGCCGATATACAAAACTTGATCTTTCGGAAGATTGTAATGATTAATTAACTTTTTAATGGCCTTATCCTTCCCAAAAAGATTGCTGGCTACAAAAACATAATCAAAGATTTGGATTTGATTGGCTGCCAGGAAATGATTGATATTATCCTCCGTATTTGAAGATAGAATCCCTAACTGATACCCTTGATTTTTCAGTCCATATAACAAGTCAGAAGCTCCATCTACCAAGTCTAGTCCAATTACGTAATCACGATATAATTGTTTCATTTCTCTAACAAGCATAGGGAATTTGAGGATAGGGACATTTAATTTTTGAATTCGCTCCATAATAGAAAGCTTTGATAATTCCTCTACGTCTTTTTGTTTCATTTTCTGATAACCATACTTGTCTGAAAGCTCG
>NZ_ASSD01000431.1 GCF_000520715.1 Paenibacillus zanthoxyli JH29 | reverse complement strand
CAGCCTGCGGCGTCCGGCCACAAGGGCCAGCAGAAAGGGCAGCGTAAACAAATACCGCAGCGAGGAGCTCCAAGCCCAGCTTCCTCCAGACAGCTCCATCCGGCGGTTTAATACGAAGGTAATGGCAAAAAACAGCGCCGAACAGACGCCAAGCAGCAACGGTCTCAAATCATCAGCTCATTTCTCTGTATCTTGTTTTATCAAAATTATAACAACATCAACCTCTATGTCTATACCAAAAAACGCCTCCATCCTGCTGCCGCAGAGAATAGGAAGGCGCCATTTTACGTTAATATGAGACTGATTTACTCTCATTCGCACTGCTGATTTTTGCTGCAAAATTATTTTGTCAGAGTCTTGTCAATGCTTCTGCTTTTGCTCTTCCAGCCGGTCCACGCCAACCGTATGCACATCCGTCGGCCGCGAGCCGACCTGAACCGTCGCCATGCCGTTTGCGGCATCCACATGCTCAATCCAAACGGGCTTCCCGTCAAGATGTACAGCGATGTTATCTTTGGAAGCGAAAATATCCTGCGCCCGTTGTACGTCCATTCCTTTATTCCTCCCTTGTAAGCTGATCCGCGTCCAGATTGTCCGTCCCTGGAACAATATCCTCTTCCCGCCGCCGGGCGGTAAGCTCTTCCCAGTCCACCGAAGTTCCGGGTATTTCCGAACCGCTCTCTTTTTCCTGCCATCCGCTGTCCATCCGCATTTCCCCTATCTCGTCGCGCCAAGATTTGCCGTAATCGGACGGTGTTATGTTCCCCAGCCGTGAACCAATCTATGCAAAGGACCGGCTTAACCGAAATTCTTCAAGGTGTAAAAAGACACCCGCCGCTCATACTAAGCCAAAGCCGAATTTTTCAGTTAGCCCCACAAAATGAGGACTGCGCTTATGACTTTAAAAAATGAGGTGTTATTCAATGCATACCGTTTGGAAAGGCGCCATCAGCTTCGGGCTTGTACATGTGCCGGTCAAAATGTTCTCGGCCACCGAAGATAAAGATGTATCGCTGCGTTATATTCACAAAGCATGCGGCAGCCCCTTGTCCTATGTGCGTAAATGCCCTGTCTGCGACAAGGAAGTGGCCTGGGAGGAAATCGGCAAGGGCTATGAGTATGAAAAAGGGAAATTCGTGATCTTCGACAAGGACGAGCTTGACGCGCTGACGGAAGAAAGCACCAAGAATATTACGATTCTTGACTTTGTGGATTTGAAGGATATCGATCCGATTTATTTTCAAAAAACGTATTATTTGTCTCCTGATCAGGCCGGGGCAGGCGCTTACCGGCTATTGATGGAGGCGATGCGCCAGACGGGGAAAATCGGAGTCGCCAAAATATCGATCCGCTCCAAAAGCAGCCTTGCGGCTATTCGGGTGCTGGAGAACTGTCTCTCCATTGAAACGATGTTCTATCCGGATGAGATCCGGCCCGTCTCCCAAGTGCCGAGCCTGCCGGAAGCCGGAGCGGTAAACGACAAAGAGCTGGATATGGCCAAGCTGCTCATTTCTCAGCTGTCGACTCCATTCGAACCGGAGAAATATACGGATGATTACCGCAAGCGGATGCTTGATCTGATTGCAAGCAAAGTGGCCGGTGAAGAAATCCGCATTGCTCCGGCGCGGCAGGAAACCAATGTCATCGATCTGATGGCCGCGCTTCAGGCCAGCATCAAGGCAGTGCAGCATGTTCCGTCCGATCCGGGAACATCGCCGGGAGCTGTCGCCGCCAAACCGCGCAAAGCGGCAGTCGGACGAAAAAAAGCTGCGCCGAAAGATTCCGGCGAGCCCGCACCGGGCGCGGGAGCTGACGGAAGCGCGGCGGCAAACGAGGCGGCAGTTCCGCTTCCCGATGCCGACCCCGTAATCGCACCCAAGCCGAAACGCCGCAGCGCAAAGAGCAAGCAGACGGTATCGTAGGATCGCCTATGAAATTTCAGCCCATCATTCCGTTTGAGCCGCTAATGACAGACCGGCTGCCCGAGGGAGATCAGTGGATTGCCCAGATCAAATGGGATGGCGTCCGCATGGTCTCCTACTATGACGGAAATTCCACCGAACTGATCAACCGGCGGGGAAATAACCGCACAAGACAGTATCCTGAACTCGCCGATGCTGGCCGCTACTGCAGGGCCGTTTCCGCGATTTTGGATGGTGAAATCATCGCCCTCAGCGGAGGAAAGCCGTCCTTTCATGAGATCATGCGCCGGGACAGTCTGAAGAAAGATTCCGCCATTGCTTCCATGGTGCGGCAGATTCCGGTTCTGTACATGGTGTTCGACATTGTATACTGCAACGGAGAATGGCTTCTTGACCGGCCGTTATCCGAACGTCAGCATCTGCTGGAAGAAATACTGTTGCCTCACCCGCATGTGCAGACCGTGCCGAGCTACAGCGATCCCGCCGCGCTCTTGTCCACTGCCAGGGCCAACGGGCTTGAGGGTATTGTCTGCAAGGAGCTTACGAGCCTCTATACACCGGGCGGAAAAGACAAACGCTGGCTTAAGCGCAAAATCATTTTCGATCTCAATGCCGTCGCTGGAGGCGTCACGTTTCGGGACGGCATCGTTAACGCTCTGCTGCTCGGCTTGTATGACGCTGACGGGCGGCTCCATTATATCGGACATGCGGGAACAGGGAAGCTGACCGTGAAGGATTGGCGGGATTTAACCTCTCTCGCGCACAGCCTTGCCATAGGCGATATGCCGTTTGCTTCCCTGCCGCAGCGGGTCAAGGGCGCGTTCTGGATCAGGCCGGAGCTGGTATTCAAGATCCACTTTTTAGAATGGAACACATCCGGTACACTGCGCCAACCCAGCATTCAGGCAAGAGTCGATATTTCACCTGAAGAATGCCGGCTGCCGGAACGTTTGGCGGAAGTCTGAGGAAGGAGGAATGCTGATATGCCAACCGCCGTCAAAGGCTCCATCACCATTGAAGGGCAGGAAGTCTCCATCACCAATCCGGATAAGCCGCTGTGGCCCGAACAGGGAATAACCAAACGCATCTATCTGGAAAAGCTTGCCGCCCTGTCGCCATACTTGCTGCGCTATCTTAATCAACGGCTGCTTACGGTCATACGCTACCCGCACGGAGTCACCGGAAAGTCCTTTTACCAGAAAAACGCCCCGGACCCGCTGCCGCCCTATATTCGCACTGTCATGCATGACGGCATCAACTATATTACGCTGGACGGGCTGCCCGGACTGCTCTGGCTCGGCAATTCGGCCGCTCTGGAATATCATCCCTCGCTGCATTACGCAGGCAGCAGCCTGCCGTGTGAATGGATGATTGATATTGATCCTTCGCGGGAGGTTGAGCCTCGCATCATGGAGGCAGCGGCCATTGTCGGAGACGTGCTGAATTCGCTCGGACTGGCTTCAGTGCCGAAGACTTCGGGAGCGACCGGCGTGCAGATTATCGTCCCGATCCGATCCGGAGTTACCTTTGATGAGCTTAGGAAGGTCGGACATTTTGTCGGCAGGTATGTGACTGAGAAGCATCCGGAGCTGTTCACGCTGGAGCGGCTGAAGAAACAGCGCGGCGACAAAATCTATTTCGATTACCTTCAGCATTACG
>NZ_ASSD01000430.1 GCF_000520715.1 Paenibacillus zanthoxyli JH29 | reverse complement strand
CGGTACGCAGGGTCACCGCCGAGCCCCCGGCGTCCCTTGACCGGCGGCTGCAGCAGCAGGCTCCGCAGGTTGCCGGAGAAGATCGAAATGGCCTGAGTCTCGCCTTTTTCGGTCATCTCCCCGCGCACTTCGCGCTCCACCGAAGGAGCGATCAGCCGCTTGTAGGCATCCTCGGCCACGGCTTCGAGCAGTTCTTTAACCGGTGACGGACCTTTGACCAGCTTGCGTGTGATATGCGCATGGATACGGGCCGCATCCACCTCAATACCAACCTTCAGCACGTTCTCCCGCTCCCCGCGGTTGATGGCGAGGATACGATGCGGCGGCATTTTGTGGACCGGCTCGCGGTAGCTGTAATAATTCTCGTAGACGGATTCCTGCTCCTTGTCCTTCGCCTCAGAGATGAGAATGCCTTGCGAGGCGGTAAATTGGCGCACCCAGGAACGGACCGCCGCATCATCGGCTATGGCTTCGGCAATAATGTCCAGCGCGCCCTGCAGAGCCTGTTCCGCCGACTCCACGCCTTTGACCGGATCGACATATTTTCCGGCCTCCGCTTCCGGGTTTCCGCCGCGCCGCTGCTCCATGATCCAGTCGGCCAGTGGCCCCAGTCCTTTTTCCTTGGCGACGCTCGCCCGGGTCTTGCGCTTCTGGCGGTACGGACGGTACAAATCTTCCACTTCCTGAAGCTTGACCGCTCCCGCTATTTGCTCACGCAGCTCAGCCGTAAGCTTGCCCTGCTCCTCAATAATGCGGATGACTTCACGTTTGCGCTCGCCAAGGGAGCGCAAATAGCTCAGCCGTTCCTCAATATCACGCAGCGCGTTCTCGTCCAGCTCTCCGGTCATCTCCTTGCGGTACCGGGCGATGAACGGAATCGTGTTGCCCTCGTCCAGCAGCCCTGCTGTGGTTCCGACCTGCCGCTCGGACAGGCCGAGCTCTTTTGCAATCTGGCCGATCATCATTTGCCGCTCCCGGCGCGCCGCTTCATCCATAACGGTATTCATGTCCTGTTCAATCAATACGTCTCCCTCTTTTCTACATCCGATACGTCAAATAGTATCATATTTGCCCGAAGGCGTTCCAGCCGAAGAATTTATTGAATAGCCGCGAATATAACTCTGGTCTAGAAGCCCAAAAAAGGCTCACCGCAGAGTTGCGATGAGCCTTTTTACATTTTTATGAAATGGCTGCGCCCGTCCTATTCAAAAATCAATCAGACCCAGACTGATCTGCAGCGAGTCATCCACCTTTTTCATCGTTTCATCGTCAAGATGGGTGATCTTATCCGTTAAGCGCTGCTTGTCGATCGTCCGAACCTGCTCCAGCAGAATGACGGAATCCCGGTCAAAGCCGTGGGATGACGCGTCAATTTCCACATGGGTAGGCAGCTTGGCCTTCTGGATCTGTGCGGTAATAGCTGCAACAATTACCGTTGGACTAAAGCGATTGCCAATATCGTTCTGAATGACGAGAACAGGCCTTACTCCGCCCTGCTCGGAACCCACTACCGGCGAAAGATCGGCAAAGAAAACGTCGCCGCGTTTTACGATCAATATCTACACCCCGCTTACTAAGCGGCCAAGAGTGCTGTCTGCATCTTCCTCGGCAAGGAACGCTTCACATGCCATGGTCAAGTTAATCTTGGCCATTTCCATGTATCCGCGCTGCATGGACTCCCTAATGGAACGCTTCCTCCGTTCGCTGAGATACAGCTTCATGGCTTGCCGGATCAATTCACTGCGATTGGAATTCTCCATCTGGACAATTCCATCCACCTCCTGCAAGAGATGATCGGGCAAGCTGATCATGATTCTTTTGGTGTTCTGCAAATTGGCCAACTTCTCTTCCACCCCCACAAACCTTCTGCCCTTGTATTCCAGTGTAGCATTATGCAAGGAATTTTATACAAGGAATATATGCCGTCAGTATATCAAGTATGCTGCATCCCATTATAAACTAGAAACGGCGGTTCGTATAGACCATAAGTCACAATGTCGTCCACGATTAAATATTCCTTGACAATCTTCCCGCTTAATTTACAGGATTAGGGCTTGGGGCTTGCAATAAGGCATTAACCAGACGGGGAGCCGAGCCTTCGCGAATATAGACGCGCGGCACCCGGTGGGCCAGCATGCAGGTCACCTCGTAGTGAATCGTTCCAAGAAGGAGAGCCAGCTCGTCTGCCGTTATGGAGACGCCAGCCTGGCGGCCGATGAGTACAACCTCTTCGCCGGCTTTGATTTGTTTCGCCTCATTGGCGAAAGATTTGAGCGATACCATACACTGGTCCATGCAGATGGTTCCGACGACAGGAACGCGGCGGCCGCGTATTAGCACCTCCGCCTTACCGCTCAGCATGCGGGAATATCCGTCCGCGTACCCGATGGGCAGCGTGGCAATATATTCGCCGTTGTTCGCGCGGTAGCGGGTTCCGTAGCTGACACCCCAGCTCTCCGGCAGGCTTTTTACATAGACGGCTTTCGTCTTCAGCGTCATGACCGGGTGCAGTTCAACCTGCTGCCTGTTCACCTCGGTCGACGGGTAGAATCCGTATATGCTGACGCCCACACGCACCATGTTCGGAGATAAATGAGGGCTGTCAATGGCCGTAGCGCTGTTGCCCGTATGTATGATCGGGATATGAATCTGTCTTTCCCGAAGCGCTTCCGTCACGCTCATGAACCGTCGGTACTGCTCCAGTGTATAGCTTTTGTCTGCTTCATCCGCTTTGGCAAAATGAGTAAATATCCCCTCCAATTCGATCTGCCGGACACGCTGCGCCTTGTCGATGAACGACGGAGCATCATCCGGAAGAAGCCCGAGCCGGCCCATGCCGCTGTCAATCTTGATATGCACCTTCAGCTTCCGGCTGTCATTCAAAGGAAGTTTAGATGCCGCTTCCAACACTTCCGGGGTAAAAAGCGTCACGGTCACATCGTTCTCCCAGGCGGCGGCAATAGCTTCCGGCGGCGTGTAGCCAAGCACCAGAATCGGCAGGACAATTCCCGCCTGGCGCAGCTCAATCGCCTCATCCAGAAAAGCCACGCTTACATAGTCCGCACCCAGTCGTTCCAGCTCGCGCGTCACTTCCACGGCCCCGTGGCCGTATGCGTTGCCTTTGACGCATGCCATAAACTTCACTCCCGCCGGCAAATGCCGCCGAAAGCTCTCATAATTGGCACGCAAGGCATCCAAATCAATCTCGGCCACGGTCGGTCGATAGCTTTCTTGCACTTCCAGTCACCTTCTCGTTTGTGATAAGCGTCATCCTGCCGAATATACACATTAAACACTTTCTTATTCGTAATGGTAATGCTAACGGAAGGCACTGTCAATGTAAGCGAGGGTTTGACGTTCACCGCGCGAAGGGGGAAGCGTGCAGCCAGCAAAATTATAGCAAAACGGATACCGCATTGTAGAGGAAATCATCCCACAATAAGCAGTATCCGCCTACAATCTTTTATTTACCCGTTTGATCCTGCATAGAAGCGGCGATTTCCATCATTTCACTAGAAGGAAGGTTCGCGCTTGTAATCCGGAACTCCACCCCATCACCCGACATCCAAGTCAAGGTCAGCTGTTCATCCCCGGTCAGTAGTCCCGCCGTAAAACCAAGATCGACGAGTGTTCCCGGCGCGAGCGACACGGCTTGATCAAGCGGGCGCGATTCCATGATCGTGTACTGGTAAATTCCGTCATACCGCAGAAGTACGGCGTGATTGTCACTGTGCTCGACTTTATTGGAATCCTTGAACGTCACGCCTTCCGGAGTATAGCCCGGCTCGATAATGCCAAAATCGCCGAGGTCCGCATTCGCCTGAGCTTGCGTTTCCTCCTGGTTGTCGGCGGCGGGCAGCGGATTGCCGTTCTCATCGACCTGGGCCACCGTATTTTTCGAATCCCCCCCCGAAGCCATATTCTTCTGCATATCAAAAGAATCCGCCGAAAACTCCGGATTGAAAGCGAACTTGTTGAACTTTACATCCACCACTACCTTGGCTTCCGAATCGGATACCTGTACCTGTTTTGGCGCATAGGTCTTTTTGTCTAGCCAGATCTTCTGACGCACCAGGGCGCTGCTCTGATAATTGGCGGCCACTTCGAATACAAAGCTGTCCTTGTCAGCCACGAATTGGCGGTTGTTGTCGGCGACGATGCCTTTCACCAGCGTCTGGTACAGGTAGACCTGCCCTTGGTTGTCCGGCCAATCGCTTTGGAACCGGAAGCTCTTGCCGAGGCTCGGCGTCAGCACGAACACGCCTTCATCGTTGCGGAGCACGATCTGCGTAATGTTCTTCTGCACATTGGCCAGACTGATGCGATAGTAAGAAGGGTTTTTATACCATACCTCAACCTTGTACTCCTGAGGCTGCTCGCCGGTATAGAGGGTCATCGTGCCCTCCCCCTGATAGGCTCCCGTCTTGCTCTCCAGCTTGTCGGCAACGTCGTTCAAATCCTTAACCACAGATGCGGAGTCCTTCTTCCCGCAGCCTGTCATGATCAGGGTAACGCTCATAATGATCGCGAGTACCCATGCAATCCGGCGCATGACATCATCCCCTTAACCTGTTTTGAATGCAGTGATTAGTACATGTCTATGAGGAACTTGGCCGCAATATGCAGACGGGCTTGACAAGCGGGGGCTTGGGAAAATAGAACAATTGCAACAGTATGTTTTTTAAACTCATGCTTATATATGGGGAGCGAGTTCGCCGATATGTACAAAATACCTCAAAAGCCTTGCTATCGCCGTTATAAATAGAATACAGGCCACCGCTAAAGTGACCTGTCGCTGGAAGTGAATCGGGCAACGCCCGTTTTTTCGTATGTATACGATCCCGCATGCGCTATGAACCCGCTTCCAATTTTTCGTGCAACTGAAGGCAGCAGCTCTTGTATCGCAATAGCTTGGATCGTTCATAAACCCTCTTGCTCTTCTCCGCCTATTATCTCTATCTCCATATCAAACTTTGCTTCCATCCACTTTAGTACCCGTTCGCGGTTGCGTTCATACACAAACTGAAAGTAGCGTTCTAGTTCTCCAGGGGTGTCGCCCAGTATATCTTTAAAGCGGCGAAAAACCCCGCGTCCCCCTCTAAGGGACGTTATCAACCGCTCTCTCAGTCGTTCGTCCGATACAATATCTACAAAATCCTCCATATCCCGGTACCCGTCGCTGGAATACCGTTCTGGCAAGCGGAACCAGATTTCGCCGAACCCCTCATCAATCTCCTCTTCCAATTCCTCGTCCTCCGGATGAGAAAACTCATTATTTATGAAGACAACCTCCTTGCTCTCCAAATTTAAAAAAGAATCGATCCCCTCATGCTGCATATCGTAGCTGTCGACAATCTCTCGTAGTTGCGCTTCAGTCAGAATTAGTTTATCGATTCGTTCAAATCTCCTTTCACATTCCCGTATAGGGAGCAACCACTACGCCGTTCGGTATCGCACCGCTTGCTCGTATTTTAGTCCACGCTCCCGTAGGGGGAGCGACTGCCTTCCGCTTCTCCGTCGCTTCCATCAGAGCGATTTCAATCCACACTCCCGCACGGGGAGCGACGTCGATGAGCGTGTCGGCCGCGTTATAGTCACCGGTATTTCAATCCACGCTCCCGCACGGGGAGCAATCGGTATTCTACAAGCAGAGTGACGAGGTTCGAGTATTTCAATCCACGCTCCCGCACGGGGAGCGACTTCAATATCCTGCTTGTCGCGATCCAGATATGTAAATTTCAATCCACGCTCCCGCACGGGGAGCGACAGGTATACCTCAGAACCCTTACGCCGCAAGGGTTTGAAGCCCAAAAAGTGCGAACCCCCGTGAAAACAGTCCACTTCATGACTCTTTAACTACAAAATATCGCAAAAACCCTTGTCCCGCAAGGGGTGCGAACCTCCCCGGGTTTTCATGTGCGCTTCAGGTTCGCACTTTTTGATTAGCAAGAGACAATCGAGAAGAGCTGACAAGAAAAGCCTGTCTTTGTACTCTCCCCCTTGGCTTCTAGCCTATCCAGCTTATCCTCAGAAAGCGGAATACTTGAGGTGGATTTCTTCCATTTTTTTCAAAATAAATATTATCAGCAGTCCTGTTTTTCGCGCTCAAATCATCGGAACCGGGATACTGCTACATCACGCTGATCCGCTTTACGGCAACAGCTTTTTATGTGGTCGCTTAAAGAATATGCCATGCTTAATGAGGAAAGACGGGAGATTTTATAGACATTATTGCAGGAGGACGAGTCATGAATTTGCGGTATTTTGCTAAAAAAGACCAAAAAACAATCGAAGCTCATAGACGAGAAATTGAAAGAATAGACGGGAAATTAAAAGAATACATGAGCCGTTGAGATTTAAATATCATTATCACAGTGATGGCAGCAGCAATTCCGTTGAGGCAAGGACCATCCTGCCGCTCGGGAAGTCAAAAAGCAAATGTTCCAGAGCGGCAAAATCGTCATCCGTTTAAAGCTCGGACAATTTTTTCAAGTGCTTCTCGGATATTTCAACTACTTTGTCAACGCGACGCTTATATTTCTCAACGTCTCCAAGGTGGTCAGTTGTCATCCACACCCTTACGATTTCCAGAGCAAGCGCCGAGCCGATAATTTTTCCGCCGATGCACAGTACGTTGGTGTCGGAGTGAGACCGCGCCAATTCCGCACAGAACGGGTCCTGACAGACCGCCGCGTACACCCCATAGATTTTATTGGCAATCATAGCGCTTCCATAGCCTACACCATCAATAAAAATCCCGCGGTCCACCTTCCCTTCAGCCACTGCCAAAGCCGCAGGATAAATATAATCGGGCAAATCGCAAGCTTCCTCACTATGCGTTCCGAAATCCACTACCTCATGCCCTTGACTGGCGAGTAAAGCCTTTACTTCTTCTTTTAAGGAAAAACCCGCATGATCGCCCGCAACCGCAATTTTCATCGTTAGACGCCCCCAATTTATTGATTTCCAAGTTGATATACAATTCCAGCACTTCTATCTTATCGCTTCGGAACTTCGATTTCCAGTTATTTTCAACCTTACCCGCCTATGAATAATTTCTTTGTAAAAAAAGGAGGCTCACTCTAAAAATTAGCGGTTGAAGTTTTCAA
>NZ_ASSD01000429.1 GCF_000520715.1 Paenibacillus zanthoxyli JH29 | reverse complement strand
GGGCCGAGCAGACTCCGGCCGAAGCCGGCCAGATCCGCGCCGAGCGCCAGCGCCTTGGCGGCGTCGACGCCGCTCTGTAAGCCCCCGCTGCCGATCAATGCGCCTTCAGGAGCAGCGGCGCGTACGTCCGCAATGCAGTCGGCGGTCGGGATGCCCCAATCCGCGAACGCCTCGGCGGCGGCGCGCCTCACCGGATCGGCGCTGCGGAACTTCTCAACCTGGCTCCATGACGTTCCACCCGCTCCGCTCACGTCGATGAATGACACTCCGGCGCCGTACAGCTTAAGCGCCGTCTCGCCGTCGATGCCCCAGCCGACTTCCTTGACGCCGACCGGAACCTCCAGACTGCGGCATACCTGCTCGATCTTCGGCAGCAGCGAGCCGAAGCCTGTGTTCCCTTCCGGCTGGAACACCTCCTGAAGGCCGTTCAGATGCAGCACCAGCCAATCGGCTTCGGCGATTTCCACCGCCCGGCGGCAGTCGCCTGCATCAAAACCGTAAGACAGCTGAACCGCTCCAAGGTTCGCGATGACAGGAACGTCCGGGGCGCGTTCCCGCACCCGGAACGTAGACTCAAGCTCCGGGCGCTCCAATGCGGCCCGGATCGAACCTATGCCCAGCGTCCAGCCCCGCCGCTGGGCCGCCTCGGCGAGCCTCGCGTTAATCTCTCCGGTGGCGGCGCTGCCGCCGGTCATCGAGCTGATCAGCAGCGGGGTGCGCAGACTCCGGCCGAGAAACAATGTGTCCAGCGTTATATCGTCAAAGTTCAGTTCCGGCAGCGCATTGTGCCGGAACCGGTAACGTTCAAAACCTGTAGTAACTCCTCTGCCGCCCACGTCTTCATTCAAGCACAGACGTACATGCTCGATCTTACGCTCCCCCGTCTTTCCTTCGAGAAGATGCGGACGGGAGCCCGAAGCCTTGGCTGTCGTCTTCATTTCGTCATTCATTGTATTCGGCACTTGGCCTTTCCTCGATTTATTTGTTGTTGCGGTCATATTATAACACAACCGGCGGTTCGGCCAACTTTACGCCAGCCCAATTTGGGCGATTATCCCCTTACAGCAGCGGCGACATCAGCCTTGCGGCCGATTCCAGCAGCCGCACCAGCAGCCGCTTGTCCATAAACTTCTCGTGGACAATCTGCGATGTGGACAGCAGATCGCGCTCGAAATCGGAGACGATACGCTTGACGCTCTCGGTCTGCAGCAGCAGCGCGTTCACTTCGAAGTTCAAATGGAAGCTGCGCATATCCATGTTGGCCGTGCCGATGGTGGCGA
>NZ_ASSD01000428.1 GCF_000520715.1 Paenibacillus zanthoxyli JH29 | reverse complement strand
TTTATCCTCAAATTTGATGCGGTCAAGGTACTAGTAGCCCATCAATCCTTAAATTGTGGGTAAAGACGTTTTAATTTAATCCGTGCATCTTCGGTGGTAAATTGCCAGTCTACTCCCTTTTGGGATTGATTACGAGCAGACTCCCAAGCCGATAGTTCGGTAGCCAATTCGGAAATGGAAGGAATACGACGCCCCAAACACTGACTTGTCATGACACTGAGTTCAATCTCAGCGATATTCAACCAACTGCCATGTTGCTGCTGGCTTCGCCTGTCAGATACAGGGCGCTTCCAGCTTCCAGCGACAGCTGCTGCCCGGCCTTAAGGTTCACGTGACCCCCTTGAAACTGTACATTCCCCGGACTGCTGACCGTGATGCCGCTCTCCTCGTTCAACATAATAGAAAGTTCACCCGAGGTGGAAAGGGTCAGCTCTTGCCCGGACATCTTTACACCGCTTCCTTGCGCGTGCTGCCACACCTTTACATCCGGTGGGCCATGGACGTGGCGCTGTTGGCGGAGAGAATCAGTCACATAGGCATCCTGCTCCCGGTTTGTCGGCAGATACAGGTTCACTCGTTCCCCGATTTCGGGCATATCGTACCAGCCGCTATGCTCTTCCGCAGCATAGCGGGTTGCTGCCGGAAACCAGCAGGCTTTGGCGGGGTCTTGCTTAGGATCAATATCCAGTTGAAGCTGCATAAAATCCTGCTGGACCTTTAGCACCGTTCCCGTTAGCGAAATCCCGGTGACTCGGTCGTTCTCATACCGGGCATAGCGGATATCCGTCTCGGCTTGCAGATCATAACGAGTACGCAGTAAGCCATCTGCTAACGTGGTGACCGCCCGCACGACGGCCAGCTCATTGCCTTGCCCGACCGGTAACGCAAGGAGGTCGCCTAACGCATATATTGCAGACTTTCAATGGTATAGGTGACATACGAGCCAGCGCGTTCCCCCGGTTTTCCTGCGACGGGTTCATGAAACGTTTTGCGTACCTGATAAGAGATTTCCTCTTCTACTTTGTGCGGCTCACCTTCCGGCATTCCGAAGAAAACCTTGGGTGACGCGGCGGTCACCTCCGGCACCAGCACGGAACCGAAGCGGGAGGCGAGACGCTTTAAAAAGGCCCAGTCTGTCTCTTCATATTGTAAAACAAATGCATCCAGCTTGGCATCATGGGTCAGGGTATCAATCAGATCTCCGTACGCATACTTACGTACCAGCGCGGTGACCAGATCCTCATAGGTACGGTGTGCATTCGGATAGGAACGCTTTTTCACCTGGATATCCATCTGATACGAATGCGAGGCGGCCTCCAGTCTCAAAGGTATAGACTCCCCGTACACAATGTACGGACATGCGTGTGATGATCCCGTGGAACAGTCTTCTTAGCAGCCCTCCTTGTCCATCTAACTGACGAATGACCATTGGCTCTTGCTCCAGGGTTTGTCCGATCCATGCGGCTCCTTGTTCCTCGGACAGAAGGCCAGTCATCTGTAAATTAGCATGCTCGTTGATGGCTCTGTTGATTTGGAGCTGCTTAATATGCTCCGGTTGAAAGGGGCCGTAAAAGCGGAGGCTTTCATAGCCAATCTCGGCTAACTGTAGGCTCAAGTAAGTTCGCATCTCCTTTCTGGCATTGCAGGGCTAGTGTCCGGTTCAGCGGTTAGTCCAGCTCCTGCCCGTCATTTTCAATGCGGATCTGTCCGTTATACAAGCAATGGTGTGTACAATTTAGCGTCAATGCAGGCTGGCCTTCGATTCTCATGTCGCTTTTTCCGTTCAGCCAGGGCATGGTGAGGACAGGGACGCACGGGGCTTTCTTGACCCCATAGATATCGACCATCTGACTGGCTTGTACAGCAGGATTGAGCGGACTGGAGCAGTTTCCAAAAGGCGGGATGTTCACTCCCGGCACGTAATCTCCGATGTTCATTTGTGCTTTGTTTTTGACGTATACCCCGTGGCTGAACGGACGCTTTAAACGGGTAGGTTGGGTACCGCAGCTGCAGCTTAAAATCGCACCTGCTACCACGTAGCTCTTTTTGGCGCCCGTTCCTGGTTCCACTTTCGCTTCTTTCACTTGAGATCATTCCTCCTTCGTTGCCATCTCCACCCGTTGTACGCGTACCCCTATAAATGGACGGCGCAGCAGACACTCCGCCACGGCAAGGTCGATGTAGACGTAAGGTTCCATCAGGCCGGCAATCCGGAAAACAGGAGATTCGATATTCCCGTATTTGAGCACCAAATGCTTCAAGGTATGATTGGGATACCACTCGGTCTGTGAGGAAAGGCAATCCAGCCTCGGAGGACGAAGCACCCAATACACCTCTTGTCTGGCTCGTTGGAAATCAGTGAGGATAGCTGCTTTCCATTCCAGCCCAGGAACAACCTTTTCCAATAGTTCTTTCATGGGATCGGATACGAGCGGGACAGGGAATTCCAGAAAATCCGGAAATACGGTCTGTGAATCGGTATGTACAGTTAAAAACAGGGGGGAGTCCTCCGTTTGAGAGCCTTGATCCGATAGGATGCTTTCGATCTGCAAAGGAGACAGAGAAGCCGGTTCAACCCGGTGCTGAACACGCTCGTCCATTATGAGGCGAAAATATCTCATGGCGTTGTCCCGCCTTTACTTGTCACATCGGCCACGCTTATATCCATAGTGCGAAGCAGGGAAGGGGAGGCGGTTGTCATTTCTGTCAAGCCAATGGCCTCGCCTAGCTGCTCCTCCGTAAAACGCACACCATGTACCTTTGCCCCTGTAAAATCGGCTTTTGCCAAACGAGTGCCTGCAAAAGAAGCTCCTGTGACATCGGCTCCGGCAAAGCAGGCACCCGTGAGATCGGCCCCAATAAATGAAGCGTTTTGCAGTGAGGCAGTTTGGAAAACAGCCCCTTGTAACTGAGCCTCTTTAAAAGAAGCTCCTTGCAAGCTCGCTCCCGTAAAATCCACACCGCTAAATCCTAACGGCTCCCAATCGAGCCAAGCATCCGAACCGTCTCCCGTATCGCCTATAACGACGTCTAATATGGCATTGTTCATGGAATAACCGCTAAAATCAGCTCCGTGAAGCAAGCTGTAAGTAAAATCGGTTTCCTCCAATCGGCAATCTTGCCAGACGCTACCCACCAAGATACAAGCATGAAGGCGGCTGCGTTCCATTCCAACCTGACGAAAAGCGGTATAACGAAAATCCAACTGGCTGTAATCTCCATCCGGCAGTCGAACCCGGGTCAACGCTTGGTAGCTGTACGCATGTTCTTCTCTTTCCTCTAGCCAAGCTTGGATTTCGTTCGATTCCATCGGTCTGCGATCTTCTTTATACACAGACACACTTTGATCGAGATACTCTGCGACACGAATCTCAAATGTTTCTTCCCGCTGCAGATCCTGAAACTCCGGTAAACATACCGCCTGTTTCATCGCCAGACACAACAAATTCACAACGAGCGCATGGATATGTACCGCTGCCTCCAGCATCATTCGCTCAAGTGCAAAATCGGATAGAGAAACTTGTTGTGTCTCTGCCTCTGTTCGCAACAGCTGCTGCAATTCGCTCCAATAGGAGAAGGCCCACTCTGCATTGTATTCAAATCGGACGGGTTCAGGATCAAGCAGCCATAAGACGTCCGAGGCCTCCACCAGATAGGCAGGCCGCGC
>NZ_ASSD01000427.1 GCF_000520715.1 Paenibacillus zanthoxyli JH29 | reverse complement strand
CGACCTGCGGCTCAAGGTATGGGAACGGATGGCTGGCGACCTGAAGCCTGCGGATCTGGAAGTCCTTGTCGACCGTGAGATCACGCTGGGGGAACTCCCGCAGACGCTCGCCGATATTTTGAAATCGAACACACGCGGCCGGGTGCTGGTGAAGGTGTCCTAAATGAACCGCTGAATTGCCGGTTATCACGCTTCATAAACAACAAACCTGCTCCCATATTTAGGGGCAGGCTTGTTGTACATCTCTTTTTTTACATGATCAGGTGCCATCCAAATCCAATTACCCGGCCCTCCTGCGCTCCGCCTTTGTCATTCGGCCTTTGGCGCTGCCAAGAATCTTGACCCGCAACTGCTGAAAATCGGCTTCCATAAGAATAAGAGAAAGCATAATCAGCGTTCCGCCAATAAACAGATTAACCGTAAATGCCTCAAATCCAAAAGCAACGGAAAAGACGCTGCCAAAAACGCCTTCAAGCATCATAATTAGTCCGGCAGATGTCGCAGAGGTATGCTTTTGGGCTGTGATTTGAATCGTCTGCGCGACAAAGGAACACAGGATACTTACATACAGCAAAGGGATAAGAGCGGCGGACCAATTGATATCGGCAATCCGCTCCGTCTCCGCATACAGGAAAAAAATCAATCCGCCGGCGCCCTGCACCGCAGCCAGCATAAAAGCTACAATACTCACATCCGCCGCTCTTGCCCCGTAACCGAGATATACAATCGAGCCGGCATAAAACACCGCGCAAACCAAAGAGTAGATGTCGCCAATATTTACCGTCAACGCTTTGTTCCATACTCCTGTCAGTATGCCCATGCCCAGCATGCATAGCGAGATGGAGATGAAGCTTTTGAGCCGGAGCGGTTTTCGGTAAATGGCCCAGGCTATGAAAGGGATCAAGACGACATACGTGGCCGAAATAAACGCGTTATTCGATGGAGTGGTATACTTGACGCCAATCGTTTGCGTAAGGAATCCGCCAAAGTTGAGCAATCCGGCAATCAAGCCTATTTTAAAATCCCTAAAGGTCATGTTAAAAACTTTCTTATTGAAGAAAATAAGTACGAGCAGCGCAAAGAGAAAGCCTCGAAAAAAGTTGATGAATCCTGCGGAAGCGTTGGCGGTGAGCGCGATTCTGGTTACCACAAACCCCGAGCCCCAGAGCAAGGAAATGAATAATAGCATTATATTTGCCATGGGTTTTGTCATTTTCATTGATGTACTCTTCCTCTCTATAAAAAATCCCATCTCACACAGAGACAGGATTAGTCCACTCTTATAATGTTTACTCTACTAATTTAATAAAGTCAATCCCGCAGCTTATGAAGGGGAATCTCCAGTACGACTTTGCCGATCAGCTTATCCTTCGCGACAAAGGGCGTGTCCCATAAATGCGCGTCGTAGCTAATATTCCGGTTGTCCCCCAGGAAAAAATAATGATCTTTCGGGACCGTAACCGGTCCGAAGGAGTAATCCATCTTAACGGCAAGGTATGTTTCGTCTACCTTGGCCCCGTTTCGGTACAGCGCGCCATCCTTAATCTGTACAATATCTCCCGGCAGTCCGATCAGCCGCTTGACAAACAGCTTCGTCTCGCCAGCGATGGGAGGATGGAACACGACGATGTCTCCATGCTTCAGCGATGTAGCCCATAGCATTTTTTCCACAATTACCCTGTCTCCTACCTGAATGGTCGGATCCATCGATTCCGTCGGAACTCTCATCGCTTCGGCGACATAGCTGCGAACCAGCAATGACAGGACAATCGCAATTAGAAGGGTCGGCACCCAGTCTTTAACCAGTTTGGTGAGTTTATTCACTTTTAATAACCTCCATTCAAATTCCGTATGTACGGGCAATCTTTTCAAGTTCAGCCTTCAAGGGTTTCCCCGCTTCTTTCGGAATGTGAATGAGAAGCACTCCGCCAAATACGGTCTCCCATTTCCCGCCGCATTTCAGCACCCGCTCCTTGAATGCAGCAAGCTCGGGCGAATATGCGGCTTCCCGGCTGAGCAGCCTTACCATTTTCGCGTAGTCCGATTTCCGCACGGTTTCCACGTAGTAATAGACGCCGCGTTCTTCTTTCACTTTGATGATGTCTCCCAAGGACAAGTCCGGTCTGAATACAGGCGTCTCTTCGATCCGATATTCATTCTCGCCGATGCGGGTTACATCGAGAATTTCAATTTCGCGTCCCGCTTCATCGAAACAAAGCTGGAACTCCATAAAATCAGGCATCGGTTGCCTCCAATCACTGTTATGTACCTAGCTTTACAATAGACTACTATACGGCAAAATTCAAACCTGCCATTATTTCAGCGCCCGGGCGACGATTCGCTCGAACCAGCTCCAAGGCAGCAGATTCCTGCCTCCAATCAGCAGCCGGGAGCCTCTGCCAAGCACGTAGCGCAGGCGTGGCGAGCGCATCCGTACTATGCGGCCGATCAGATCGGCCACTTCCTGTGGATTAGGCGCCGTATCCGCAGCCTTGCGCGCATACCCTAGCACCGCATCCAGATGCGCTTGGTACGGAGATCCATCCGAGGTGCTAATCTGCGACAGCCCCTTGTTCCAGATGGGCGTACGGTATTCCCCCGGCTCCAGCAGAACGATCTTCACTCCAAAAGGCGACATTTCATGCCGCAGGCTCTCGCTGAAGCCCTCGATGGCGAACTTGGAAGCCGCGTAAGGTCCAAAGCCGGGAAAAGCGGCCAGACCGCTGACGCTGCCGATATTGATAATGATCCCTGTCCGCCGCTCCCTCATCTGTGGAAGAACCGCCTTCGTTACCGCGACCAGGCCGAAAAAGTTCGTCTCCAGCTGCCGGCGCCACTCCTCCATCGGCACCTCTTCCACAAAGCCGCCCGCCGCATAACCGGCATTATTGACCAGCACGTCGATCCTGCCGTAAGCGGTCAGCACAGCCTGCACTGTCTCTTCAATCGCGGCGGCGTCGGTCACATCCATCCGCATCACATGCAGGCGGTCAAGGATACCGGAGCGCTCCGCCCGCCGCTCCAGCTCTTCCTTCCTCGACGGCTCGCGCATGGTTGCAATGACCCTGAATCCCCGCTCCGCCAGCTTTACCACCGTCAGCATTCCGAAGCCGCTGGAAGCCCCCGTGACGAGGGCAACGGCTTCAATGCCCCGGTTCTCCGATTGAGTCAATGCATCCTCTCCTTTATCTCACTTTATCGGCCTATCACACTATCAATCTAACAATCATGCTGATCAGATAGGCGGCGGGAACGAGAACGAGCTGACCGAGCAGCGTGCCCAGAAACCGGGAGCCCATGAGCAGTACATATACCTTACCCAGCCGTCTGCGGTGTTCCTCGCTGGCCGTCGCCTTGTCGGTAATCAGCCCGAGCTGCGGGTCGATGAAGATCGTGAGCAGGATCGTCGCCATCCCATTAATGATCCCCGAGGCCTGGGAAGCGGTCGTGCTGTACTTCGGAATGAGATGGGCCGCGAACAGTGACGACATGACCCCCACTGTATAAAAGGCCGTAACGAAAATATTCAGCACGATCAACCGTTTCGGAACATCCAGATACCGGAAATAGTACAGCCGGATTTTCGGCCGTCTGACATATTTGCGGGTATTTTTCAATTGTCCGATGGTGACGCTCGCCAGCAGCTTAGGTATGGATCCTTGGATCTCCAGCTTGGAAATGATGCGCGCAAACAGTCCAATAAATGTGGGAAACAGTCCGATGGCGATCAGCGTTCCGAGCGAACCTCCCAGCAGGATAATCCTTAAAAAATTCTCCAGGGGAAAGCTTGAATCGTGCTTTGCCACATCCACAAACCTGGCTGTCAGCGGAGCCTGAATCAGATTAGCCGTCCGGGATACCAGTACTATAATACCGGTGAGAGACAGCGAGATCGCGATTTTATTCAATTTTACTCCGGCGTACCGGACCGAATACGACAGCGTCTCGGCGGTATGTATAATCATCGTAAGCAGAAAAGCGACAAGCAGACTTCCGGCCATCCGTGTTCCTCCCAAGGCTCCGATCGACTACCCGCGGATATTCGCGGAGTTTTCCATGATTGGGTATATCATCCATCCAACATTCTAACACACAGAAGCCGCCAAGTCTTTGGCAAAAAAAAATAACAGACGGTCCACTGGTAATGGAACCGCCTGTTAAACTTTTGCAACGAAAGCTAATTGATCAAGTCAGTACGATCCGCCAGTCTCATCCCCAAGCATCGGCAATGCCGCTTCCCTGCGGCGAATGCGGAAGGTCAGGGCAAGATCGGCGGCAAAGCCAAGGACAACCATAGGGAGCAGCACACTCCAGATATCCGCCGTTAGCGAGTATAGACGAATCATCAGCGGGTGAACGGCAATAAGGCATACAACCGATAATCCCCACCAGTAGAGAGAGAACAGCAGACAGATATGCCCGCCAATTTGATGCGGTTGGCCCGAGTAATCCCACCACCGGCGGCGGAACAGGAGCTTCAGCAGTGCCCCGGTGACATATTCCACAGCCGACGGTACGGCAAATGTCGCGGCTAGAAACAACGGCAGCGGCATGGCAGTACCGCCAAAAGCCAGCAGCAGCAGTGGAGCGAAGCCGTACATCGGTTTGTACGGCCCTTTCATCAGCCCCTCTTTACGGAACGTCCCGACGCTGTACCAATTATACATCCCCTCTATAAACCAGCCCAATATCGAATAGACGATAAAATAAAAAAAATATTCTCCCGGCACACTGTGGGCCGCCTCCCGGCCCCAAGACAACAATCCCGACATGCTAAAGTTCCCGCCTTCCTGTCCGATGGAATATCCGATTTTTCTTGCAAATCGGGCATAGTATGCCATCCGGGAGACGGGAATATACTCACAAAATTAGCCCCGCTAGGGCGTGTCTTCAAATCTTAAGCCAACCAGATATAGCCGAAGCCAGGTGTAAAAAAGCCGTAAAGGTAACGGCCAATTTGTCATAGCGGGTAGCCAGTCGGCGGTTATGTTTGAGTTTATTGAATAAGCATTCAACCAAATGACGCTCATTAAACCAGTCGGTAGGACGTTGAACCATTCGATGCTTGCGACTCGGAATGACCACATGAGCGTGCTTCTCTTCCAGCAGGGTCATGATTTTATTCGTGTCGTAGCCGCGGTCTGCCATGACGTTCTTGCCTTCAACATCCAGGGTCTGCAGGATTTCGTACCCGGCCACGCAATCATTGATATTGCCTGCGGTCACCTCGTATTTCAGCGGGTTGCCGAGCGCGTCAACGACGGCGTGAATCTTGGAGGTTAAGCCTCCTCGAGACCTCCCGATGGCCTGAAATTGCTGCCCCCTTTTGCCCCGCGCCGTGCTGGTGGACACGGACAATGGAGGCATCATTCATGACGCTTTCGGTATCGGGCTCGGCAGCGAGCACGTTCAGCATCTGATCAAAGAGGCCCGACTTTTCCCATCGGCGGAACCGGGTGTACACCGATTTCCAGGGTCCATAATAGTCAGGCAAATCCCGCCAAGGCGCTCCGCAGCGGACCACCCAAAGCATCGCATTCAGCATGTGTCGGTTGTCTTTGGCCGGGCGCCCGCCTTGCGGCTTCCGTTCAGGCGGTAAGAGATCTTTGATTTTTTCCCATTGGTCGTCGTGCAGTTCGTATCGTCTTCTCATATGAGCAGTTTACCATGTTTTGGAGTAATTTGATAGTTTGAAGACACACCCTAAGCAGGGCTTTACGAGAGGGTGCACGTGTACTGCGAACCGTCATTTATCTCAACCGGATATAAATGCCGGTCTTGTCGTCGGATACCTTAAACCGGGGATAGCGAATGCATTCGGCGTCTTCCCGCTCTATTTGCAGCAGCCATTCCGCGTAACGGGTGAGACCATTCTTCGAGACCTGATGGACCAACGACTTTACCGCATCTTCATCCGCAGTATCGCCCTCATCCGGATAGAACAGGCCGTCCGACACAAGCAGCAGGCTTTGCAGCCTAATCCGGTTGATTCTTCCATATTCGAAGAACTGCTCCGCCTCAGCCATCCCGTTAAGTACGGAGTACCCTTCGGGCGTATTCATTTTCTACTTGTTAGCAGCAATTACGGGTTTGACTGTTTCCCATAATTGATCTTTGCTTCCCCTGTCCAATATATAATCCGTCCCGGCTGCATCACTCATCCAAATAGCCTAAGGATTAGGGCAGCTCTTTAAAATCCCATTCACCGTCTGCTCATCCTCATATTTCTCGGCCACGCTCCGGGATGATGATTTGGATAATATCTCCTGTATCTCCTCATTGCTGTATATGTACATGGATAATTGCTCAATATCCTGCACAAAGTCGGTCAAGCTATGATTAACCTGAGACAGGTTCTCCAATATAATTTCGTACGCTTTGATCTGAATTTCCGTGGAAGCCTTGCGGTACGAGAACATCCCAAGCAGCCCGAGAGGCAATATCGTGATGATCAAGAGCAGAAGCATTAATTTCGTCCTTAACCCCATGGAATGGAACTGATTGATAAGGCTCATGCTGTCCGACTTCCTCTCCCCTGCAGAATTTGTCGATAAATATATCACAATCTGCGGAGAGGCGACAACAGATATTTACTAATCAAAGGGCCTGACAGAAGCAACAAAAAAAGGCACACCCCTGAAGGTTATGCCCGAATATACGGCCTGCATGCACCGCATCGTTATTTGGGATACTGCTCTTTAAGCGATGGAGACTGGAGCGGGCTGTCACTCAGCTTTCGGAGGGTTTCCAGCTTCATCTCGCTGTGGACTCCATAATAAGGACCATACTTCTTCTCAAGAACGACTCCGGCAAGAACATCCTGCCGTTTCTGCCGGTAACGGGCGTTTCGATTCCGATCACGCATTTGCATTTTCCTCCCTAAGGCAAAATGGGTTACAGATCAAGAAAGTGCGCCGCCAAACAACAGGTTGGAAATTCCGGTATGTACTTACAGTATACAAGAGGAGCAGGCATAAAAAAACAGGCTGTTCCAAAGAAAAGCCCATTTTTCTTAAAATTTTTATTTTTTCGGCACAGGGTCAGGATGGGCGGTTGGAGCCGGTTTGGATTCCCACTCGTCCGCTTCGGGTTCGATATCTACCCCGTTTTCCATCTTCTTGATCTCGGCGAGCGAGTCTCCAGCCTTATTTTCCCGGTTGCGGATGTCCGCTTCGTTTTGGATTTGATCGGCCATGCTTATCTCCTCCTTCTTAAAGTTTTACTTATTTGCCTCATAGTTATAGTTACCCGATGATGCCTTTTACAAACATCCTAAATGTTCTCTGTTGCGGGTACTTTGATTCACGGCCGTTATCCCTTATCATGAATAGAAAAAGGACGGCAAGGGGACGGGAAGATTGAAGCTGCTTTATAAGACGCGCGGAGATGGGCATGATATTGAGGTGTACGATACGGATGAATGGGACGGCGAAAAAGGGTGCTTCCGGCTGCTGCAATTTTCGGAGGAAGCGGTTCAGGGAGCGGTGGACTTGAATCGCCCTGAGCGGATCATGTTCGAGTATCCGAGAGCCATCCTTCATTTGATGGAGTGGAACAACCCGGCATTTGAGGACGTATTCATCATCGGGCATGGGGTCGGGACGATTTCCGGCCATTTATCCGGCAAAAAAATGATAACCGCCGAGGTCAGCCCTCAGATTGCGGAAATCAGCAGAACGTATTTCGGATACAGCGGGGATTCGGTGAGGATCGGCGACGGACGCCGAACGCTTGAACTAGAGCAGGACGGGGCTTTCGATTATATCGTTCTTGACGCATTCAGCGACAAGGGCACGCCCCGGCATTTGATCTCGCAGGAGTTCTTTCGCCTGGTCAGAACGAAGCTGAATCCCGGCGGAATGATGCTGATGAACCTGACGGGAAAAGGCGGAAATGACCGGCTGATCCAGGCGGTTTACATGACACTCACTTCGGTATTTCCCCATACGGAATCGTTCATTCTCCCCGAAAAAGGCTCCGCCAGCTTGAAAAATATGATTCTCGCCGGCAGCTTAAGGCCCATCGGCTTCAAAGCCCGCCAGATGGCGGGCTTTACCGGAACGGCGCTCCCTCCGGGGCATATCCTGACGGACTAAAAGCTATCGCTTCGCCTTCACCGCAATCCCCTCCGCTTTCAGCCGGCGGCGCAGTTCGGCGGCAAAAGCGGCCGCCCCGGCCCCGTCTCCATGGATGCATACCGTCTCCGCTTCAAGCGGAACTACCGTGCCGTCTATAGCGGCAACCGTACCTTCCTTTACCATGCGGATTACTTGGCGGACCGACTGATCTATGTCGGTAATGACCGCGCCCGGCTGGCGTCTCGGCGTCAGCGACCCGTCACGCTGATAGGTCCGGTCGGCGAATACTTCGCTGGCCGTTGACAGTCCCGCCTCGCGGCCGGCGGCAAGCAGCTCACTTCCGGCCAGGCCGTACAGCA
>NZ_ASSD01000426.1 GCF_000520715.1 Paenibacillus zanthoxyli JH29 | reverse complement strand
CGGCCGACGGTGTCACAGACGGTGTAGCGGACGGCGTTGGCGACGGTGTTTCGGACGGTGTCGGCGAAGGGAGCTTATGATTAGTTATTGGCAGTACAATATTTGCCCCTGCACCAACAGTCACCGGACGCTCGGTCGCATCAAGAACATAGCCTTCGGGAGCCTTCGTCTCTACCAATACATAACTACCGGACAAAATACCGTTAAATAAAGCCGTCCCGTCCGCCCCTGTCGTCTTCGTTCCGATTAACAAGCGTTCGCTTCCGTTCAGACGATACAAATCAAATGTTGCTCCAACCAGCAGCTTCAGGTGATCGCCCTCGTCCAGCTTCTTGATCGTCAGCACGCTTCTTGAACCGCTGCCTGTTCCAGAGCCGCTGGATACGCCGACGATAATCTCAGCCGAAGTTTCCTTCGTCACTTCCACCACATTGTTGCCGCTGAGCGTTACGGCATTCGTCACGGTTTCTCCGCTGCGGGCTGCAATCAGCGACTGGTACTCCAGGATATACGCCGATTTAATGTCCTTCAAGAAGCTTAAGACGAATGTCTGTCTGCCTTCGTTCGTTGTGGTGATATCGAGGGTATAATCCGTTCCCTTAACAAGCTCCGGCACGGCTTTGGATAACGTTCCATCCTGAGCAACCGTCGTAGGATAGAGATGGAATGAATCGGTCAGCAGCATTTGATTCGCGCTTCCGACATCCGTAATCTTCGCATCCCTTATGAAAGATTGGCCCCTGTTGATATGAATGGTCCAGTTAATCTTGTCGCCAGCCTGCGCTCCGCTCTTAGCGACATACTCTCCGCCATATGGAATGGTCACAGCGCCAGTCAGATCTCCCGATACCTTCTTATTTCCGTCATAAATGCTTGCCGTATTGTAGACTTTGCTGCTGTTAATCAGCTGTCCCTCGAGAGTCGTTTTAAACTCAACGTAGAACGGGTAATTGACCGGTTCATCGAATTTCACTCTCAGCACATTGTCGTTGCCTAATGTAACCGTATATTTCACGTTTAGGTCGGACATTTTCCAGGTCAAGCCGTTCGGCCATAAATACAGCTGCTTGATCTTCACCGATCCGGGGATCAGCTGCTGCGGCGCTTCAATGGCGTCAACAATCTCCGCATTTTGCAGCGGCTTGCCGTTATAGTTGGCTCCGATCGACCATGTTATTTCCTTGGTAGCCGCATTGTACTGCCCATATTTGAATCCGTTGTTCTTGACCTCGATCCGGGGATTGAATACAGCCTTTGCCGAAGCAGTTCCGCCCTCCCAGGCAACGGTTGCCGTATTATAGAATTTATCCCCGCCGTCCTTGATGCCGTAATAGTCAAAGCGCAGCTTATAGCTGATCGTATATTTTCCGGTAATCGGCTGTTTGAAAGCTACGGTGAAACCTTCCCCTTGCACAACCGGCTGGGCATACTCCAATGTATATTCAGAAGCAGGCACCACGGTTCCCGAAGCATTGCGGACGACCAGCGACTCCCGAATAAAAGTAAGGCCGCCGGAAGGGAAGGTATCCTTGACGACAACGTTACTCATCGGGTAGTTGTCCTCGTTGAGCGTAATTTTCCAGTCTACGGTTTTGTTGCGGTAATCGGCTCCGGCGGCATCTACCGTTTTATAAATAATGACGGGGTGAATATCCTGATTGTATTCCGCTTTATAAGTGCCTGAGGTTACCGTGTTGTATATTCTTTTTGAGTCAAATAGACGCCCTTTGTTCTTGGTCTTGTATTCAATAAAATAAGGCGTGTTCACATCCCGCAAAAACTGAAGCTTAAACCCGGTTTTTCCAGTTGCTGAAGACGATGCAACCGTATAATCCGTTCCTTCCGCCAACTGCGAGCCTACCGTCGCTTTTCCATCGGAATCCACGCTCACATTATAAACTTTGACGGAAGCCGCAACCAATTCCTGACTGTCATTGAATAAATCCTTGAGCACCGCATCTGACTGCGGAATCGCGCCATAGTTATAATTGTAATTGATCCCCCAGGTGACAGTCTGAGTTGAGGGTTCATATCCAATGGGATATTTCTGCAGACTCGGCGCGCGTTGAACCGCAACCATTGCCGAGGCGGTCACCGGAGACAAATTGTCACCAGAGAAGGATGCCGTATTTGTAAATTTCGTTTGGGTCAGATCGGTAATCGCTGTGGAAAATATAATACGGTATGCGCCGGTGATCGGCGAATCCGCAAACTTCAACTTAAGCGTGCCATTCTGAACATCCAGGGTATATTTTGCTGAATCAACGAGAGGGCCTTGACTCACCGTCCCATCCAGCTGAACATCAAGCTGATAGACGGCAGCAGTCACCGTATCAACGGTCAATCCCGCCGGAATGGGATCGCTCATTTCCGCTCCATAGACGGATTCCAGCGTCTTGTTCACATCCACCGACCACTGAATGCTCTCCGCATTGTACCCCTCGGGCGTTCCTCTTTTCTCAATGGTGGACGCAACATTCGGCTTGAAGCGCAGGGTGACCACTTGGGTATCCCCGTTGACCGGGAACAGAATCTGTTGAACCGTGCTTCCTTTGATTACCTCTTTATCGAACTTGGTGCGGAAGCTCAGCGTTCCTTGCACATTGTCATGGGTCTCAATAAAGCTGTTGAAGGTCATGACAACAAGATGATTATCTTTGTTAACGGTAAAGCTGCCTACGTCGCCTTCATCGGAAGCCAGCGGACCGCTGATATCGTTGAAGAGCTTGAACTGGTCAGGCAGATGGAAAGCAAATGTGTCCCCGGCTTTGTAACTATGCCCATCCGGCAAAGCCCAGGTATAATTCAACGTGACCTCCGAGCCCTGCTCGTAGACATCGCCCGTAACTGTCTCTCCTCCGGGACCATAGACCGCCATTGAAACACTGGTGATAATATTTGTGTCGTTCTCAATAGCTCCCGCTTTGACTTCAGTCGTAAACCCGAGGCCGTAGCTGTATTGGGCAACCAGCATCAGGATCACGAGCCACATAGCGATTCTTTTCTTCATCAATTTCCGCAACGTCATCCCTTTCTTCCCCTCTCCCATGTCAATTGACGGTAAAATACCGTTTTCAAATATATAAATTGGATTGCTCGCTAATCAGGGGAATTGTCCGTTACAATTAATACAGTAAAACTGGCTATAAAAGAACCATTTTTCTTATTTGCGCACTTATGTATAGCTCATCACGCATCAATCATCACACTCCTTCATGTTATTACCGGTAAGCAAGGATCGGCGGCAGCACCTTGTATCCCTAATTTGTATTACCCACTTTTTCACTTTCGAACTTGGTTTTTTTATTCTCTGAAGGAGGAATTATTTGGGGGCGTGCCTTCCGTATCGCGGCAATTTATCATTGTTCTTAATAAGGAATATACACAGTCTACTATAAAGAATCGAATTTGCACAAGAAGCCGCTGGATGGGAAATGGTGGGAGGCTGGAAGATAGAGCGTTTAACCGTCTAAAAAAGCCCGGACGCATTCCGAATAAGTCGGAGCATGCGGCCGGGCTTTATGCTTTCTGATTGAGCTTGGGCTAAAAATGTACCTACGCTTACAAAAATGCGACTGCCGCGAGATCCAGATCGATAAAAAGTATGTAAATAAAAAAAGCAACCTGCGCATTATGCACGTGGCTGCTTTATTGCCATCTATATAATTTAAGTGGTTAGCTATATCAATCCACCAGACTTTGCTTTCTTTACGGCTTCCTTCGTGTTGGAAACACTTAATTTTCTAAGAATATTTTTGATTTGATTTTTAATCGTGCTTTCTGTCTTTATAAGCTTCTTCTCCATCTCCGATCTTGTAAGCCCTTGTTCCACCAACTCGTAAATTTCGCGTTCAGCAGGAGTCAGTTCCTTAAGTTGTTCTTCTTGTTTAAGCCGACAATAATCTTTAACCAATGCTTCAAGAGGAGATTGGTCATAGTGTATTTTCCGAATCATATTGGGTATTTCGGAAACACTCTTTTTAAGAACGTAGTTCGATGCGCCTGCTACAAAAGATTTTTGAATCACTTCTTCTTCATTCATGGAGGTAAGCATAATCATCTTCCAATCACGACCGCTTTCCTTAAGCTCTAAAGCGGTATAAATCCCATCTAGATTGTTATCAGTCAAATTAATGTCGATTAAGAAAACATCGATCTGCAAGGTACTCGCAAGCCGAATTGCTTCCTCTTTGGTTGTCGCATACCCAACCAAAATCATGTCTTTTTCATTGCAAAGTAAAATTTCGATGATTTTCTTCCAATCAGCGTCGTCCTCGATTAACAACACCCTGATTTTGTCCATATAATCATCATCCTTTAGGAGAACGTTAATATAACGGTTGTCCCTTTATTGAGTTCACTTTCGAACTCTAATTTACCTCCGCTCTTGAACATAACATCGTAACAATAAGATAAGCCTAGTCCAAAATTCGTTCCTTTATTTCCCTTTGTAGTAAAGAACGGTTCTGTAATATGTTTTATGTTTTCCGGGGATATACCGAACCCGTTATCAGATATCTTCACAATCACTTCGTTAGATCGTCCAAAAAATGTATCTATGCGAATCCTCCCTTCTTTTTGAATCGCATCTATAGCATTTTTTAATACGTTAATGAAAACTTCTTTAGTGTGCGGTCCATCACAACATATTTGGACATTTCCGGCTGCATATTTTTCTTCAATGAATAAATTTTTGTTTTCAAGTTCTGAATGAAGATGTTCCACAGCTTCATCAAGCAGTTGGTTTAACTTCATATTGCTTTTTTGAATTACAATTTCTTGGGTTTGACTTTGAATACGATCAACCATATCCATTAGATGATCGGCGCTGCGCTCAATGATATCAATGGATTCTATACAAATAGAATCTAATCGAGTATTATAGGGTTTCATGATTTGCAGACTTGAGTTGATCTTATAAATCTGGTTTTTTATCGTATGGTTTAATAAACTGGTTCCAGAAGTAATAGCCCTCATTGCATTCTGACGAGTTTCTCTCTCATATCGAAGCTTAATTCCGTGAAACGCTCCTCCTCTATGTAATGCTTTCCATAGAAATAGGAAGAATGCAGTCATAAAAAATCCAACCATATACCTCCAATATTGATGGGTATTATCGAACGCTCTAGTGATGTAGTTTAAAATCAGGGCCGATAATACCATCGGTAACATAATTGACGAGGTTGTAAATCGAATTCTTTTTTTCTCCAGGTCCTTCTCTGCTAAGTAAGAGTAGATATGTAGCAAGCAAGCCATAATAATATATGGTACTGCCCAAAACAACATTGAATGAAAGTCCGGCTTAATGTCCGGAAAATATACTGTGGTCTTAAGCATAACAGGGATAGGGAGTATTAAGACATAGGTTAAAATTTTAACCACTCTTGGACTAAACTTTTCGCTATAGGTAATGGCGTGCATAAGAACTCCCCAAGGAAAAAAGTAAATAGATATAAATCCTGTAACGATTCTGGCATACAACAGGATTGTATTTAACCACGGAAAATTCATATTGTATTCATTTAATGCTGGAATAATTTCTTCAATGATGCTTCGAGAAAGCCCAGCAAGAGCCGCGCAAATTAATAAAAGAACTCCCCATCTGATCTCGTGTGATTTTGGATCGTATCGGTAGCAAATGATCGCAAATACGACACTAACCAAAAATAACTCACTCATGCACTAGCTCCAGCAATAATATTTAGAATATCCGAAGGTTTCCGAGCAATGTAATCAGGATCAGATTGCCGGAGGAGCCTTTCTAAATCATACCCCCAGGTTACAGAAATAATTTTGATCTGACTTTTTCTGCAAGCCAAAATATCTCGATGTTCATCACCTACAAAAACAACATCATCTCTTGATATTCCAGCAGTTTTTAAATAACTGTTGATAGCCAAATGTCTCCCAAAAAAACGGTTTGCCGTTATGACATCATCAAACCATTCCATTTGGTTTATTTTCAGAAATTGTTTAATATTTTCCTTGGAGTTTGCAGAAATCAGAATCAGATTTACTCCCCGGTTTTTCAGTTCCTTCAAAACATTTTTTAATTCATGACTGATTTTCAGATTAGGAATAGCTTCCTTGTATTTCCGAACAACATCCATCGTTAGCAAAGGAACCTTATGAACCGGGACCTTTAACATTTTAAAACGTTCCCTTACTGGTAAAGAACGGATTAGTTCAGCATCACGTTCGGGAACTCTCTTGTAGTCATATTTGTCAGCGAATTTGTTAAAAAGATCAAAAACCACTCTTCCAGAATCAACAATCGTACCATCAAAATCAAAAATTATAGTACGGATCAAATCACGACCCCCCCTTATGTTTGATTAATTATTAAAAAATAGATTAATATTTATTCCATCATAAATTAATTGTTATCAGACGTCATCCTTCTTTTTCCTTATTTTCTATATTATAAGTCCTTCCCGCCGTTAAGTCCTCGTTCTTTATCGCTGATTATTTCACTGGACAATCGACTCTTCCGAGACAATGTACTTTCGATCTCAAACAGCTTAGTTAGTGCTTACGTTTAGCCTCTGTATTCCGTTCAAGGTGTTCAATGCTGCAAGGCCTCTGTCGGAAACGGCTATCCTTTTTTTATTATTGTTAAGAAGACTGATTAAACAAATTAACCCCACTTTGGATACTGATCCTCTGTGGGGTTAAGTTTTTATTATATAGTCATCTTCTAATTAATTATACGTCGAACACTTTAACTTCTTTCATCTTGTCTCTGCCTTGGAATGCATCAACATATTCCATTCCTTTTGTGACTTTTCCAAAGACTGTGTGAACTCCATCTAAGTGTGGTTGAGGCGCATAACAGATAAAGAATTGGCTACTTCCAGTATTCTTTCCTGCGTGAGCCATAGAGAGAACTCCTCTGGCATGTTTAGTGGTATTGGTCGCAGTTTCACAATCAATATGATACCCTGCTCCACCAATCCCGGTTCCTTGAGGACAACCACCTTGCGCAACAAACCCAGGGATAACACGATGGAATACTAGACCATTGTAAAACCCACTGTTAGCTAGTTTTTCAAAGTTTGCTACTGTGTTGGGTGCTTCTTCCGGGAAAAATTCAAGTTCAATAGTTCCCCCGTTTTCAAGTTCAATTGTTCCTTTTTTCATTTTGTGTTTCCTTCCTTTCCTATTCGTTCAACAATATTCTTTGCTTTATTGAGTCCCATTATGATTTTAGGATCACTTTCTAATCTTATCTCATTTTGTATCTCTGCTGCAAAAAATTGTGACACTATATATATTAACTCTCTAATTTAAGTCGGGATTCATTATATTGCCCTCCCGACGAGAGATTCTTTTTCAATAAGTGAAACTCCATCTTTCAATTTGATTGCAACAGTTTCCTCAAATAAAGGTAGTGTATTTACTCCCCTATCCCGGTTCCATTCGGACAGCCGCCTTGAGCCACGAAGCCCGGAATCACGCGGTGGAACACCAGACCATTATAGAAACCGTCATTTGCCAGCTTTTCAAAGTTAGCTACGGTATTGGGAGCATCCTGATCGAACAGATCGAGCAGAACTTCGCCGCCGTTTTCGAGTGTGATTTTCGCTTGTTTTGCCATATATAAATCCCCCTTTCACGTTGGACAAAATGTGCAATACTTTTACAGTTTACTATGAAAGTCTTCCCAAAGCAAAGCATGCAAAGCCGCCTCTGATGCCTGCCTTGTCTTCCCCGGCTGGACAGGAGGCACAGCAGCAGTGACCAGCAATGCGTAACTAAAGCCGGAAATTTGGGGGCGGTTATTACCCGGCGCCCGGCACGGCAAAAAGCCATCACGGCACATAAATGTGCATGATGGCCTTCAAAGCCCGCGTTACCCGCGTTATTTCGTTACCGCCTGTTTCGCGATCCGCGCAGGAACAATGTCATTGGCAATCAGATCGCTATGGCTTTCGCGCTTGACCACAAGATCGCTGTGTCCGTTCTGCACGAATACAACGGCCGGACGGGCGATACGGTTGTAGTTGCTGGCCATGGAATAGTTATAGGCGCCTGTGCAAGCTACGGCGAGCAGATCGCCGCTCTTCGCTTCCGGCAGCTCCACATCCCAAATCAACATATCGCCGCTTTCACAGCACTTGCCCGCGATGGAAACTGTCTCTACGGCTGGGTCATTTGCGCGGTTCGCCAGCAGCGCTTCATATTTCGATTCATAGAGCGCTGGACGCGGATTGTCGCCCATTCCTCCGTCAACGGCAACATACTTGCGTACGCCCGGAATGGTTTTGTTCGTACCGACCGTATACAGAGTTGTTCCCGCGTCGCCGACAATGCTGCGTCCCGGCTCCACCCAAATTTCAGGCAGCTTGGCACCGATTCCGGCAAAATACTTCTTCACCGCGCCCGTGATGGCAGCGACATATTCGGATACCTGCAGCGGTGTGTCGCCTTCGGTATAACGGATGCCGAAGCCTCCGCCAAGGTTGACCACGCTGAACTCTGTGTTCAATTCTTCCTTCACGCGGCGGGCAAAGTCAGCTACACGCTCAACCGCCATTTCAAAGCCATCCGTCTCAAAAATCTGGGAGCCGATATGCGAGTGTACACCCAGCAGCGTCAGATTATCCTTGGCGGATGCCTGTTTTACCGCTTCAAAGGCCGAACCGTTGCCAATATCGAAACCGAACTTCGAATCGGTCTGGCCGGTAGCGGCATAGGCGTGATGCGCATGCGCCTCGACACCGGGCGTTACACGCAGCAGAACGTTGACGTTTACATGCTTGCTCGCTGCGATGGCTTGCAGAAGCTCCAGCTCGACGAAGTTGTCGACGACGAAGCAGCCAATTCCCGCGTCCAGTGCCATCTCGATTTCAAACGGCGTCTTGTTGTTGCCATGAAAGTGAATCCGCTCGGCCGGAAATCCGGCCTGCAAAGCTGTGTAAAGCTCGCCGTCGGAGACAACATCAAGGGAAAGCCCCTCTTCATCCGCGATCCGGCACATCGCCATGACCGAGAAAGCCTTGCTGGCATAAGCTACTTGAAAGCCAAGCCCGCTTGCGGCAAAAGCGTCCATATATTCGCGGCAGCGGCGGCGGATCAACTGTTCGTCCATGATATATAGCGGAGTACCGTATTCGGCTTTGAGCTCCGTAACGTCGCACCCGCCGATTTCCAAATGACCGGCATCGTTAATCCGGCTCGTCCCGTGTAAAAACATATTCGCAATCCTCCGATTTCTGTGAGAATATCCATCCCAGTTTTTTATGGTATTCAGTATAGCAGAGGAAGGGAACGCCATAGAATGGACAAATACGCAGTTGATTTGTATTATCCTACGATTTGTCCTTCTTGCCGGCGGCCAAGGGCATACGCGTATTATCCCTCGTTTTATCAAAAGACGGCCTTGTTTTGGCGGAAAGCACCGGCACGCGGAACAGAATCGCCCCCATCGCCTTTGCATTAAATGGTATGAATGGCCACAGATACGATGAGTTGTAGGAACGGTTGACCGTCAGCAGAATGATGAACAGGGTCGTGGCGATCACAAAACCGGCAACGCCGAAGAAGCCTGTGGCCAGAAGCAGGAGCAGCCGGACAAGCCGGTTGGCCAGACCGAGCTCATAGCTAGGCGTGGCAAACATTCCGATAGCGGCCACGGCCATATATAAGACCACCTCATTGACGAACAACCCTGTCTTTACGGCAATGTCACCGATCAGAATCGCGGCGATCAGGCCCATGGCCGAACCTAGCGGTGTCGGCGTATGCACCGCAGCCATGCGCAATAAATCCACCCCGAACTCGATAATCAGAAACTGGACAAGCAGCGGAAGTTTGGCATTTTTCTGCGGACCGATAAATTCGAACATCGGGGGCTTTAGCTCGGGATGAATGACTAGCAGCATCCAGAGCGGCAGCAGGAAGATCGAAGCGAAGATTCCGGCGAACCGCACCCATCGCAAATAAGAACCCATGAGCGGGGTCTGGCGGTTCTCTTCCGCATGCTGGCACAAATCGAAAAATGTCGTCGGGATAATCATTACGCTGGGGGACGTATCTACGAATAGAACTACCCTGCCTTCAAGCAGATGGGAAGCTACAACGTCCGGCCGCTCGGAATAGCGGACCATAGGATAAGGGTTCCAGTTTTTTCCTACTATCGCTTCCTCCAACTGCTTGTCGGCCAGCGGAATGCCATCGATGTTAATAGTTTTCATTTTGTCTACGACTGCTTTGACCTGCGTTTTATCCACAATATCATCGATATAGGCGATGGACACATCCGTTTGCGTTCTCCGGCCAACCTTGTGCAGCTCGAATTTCAGTCCCGGATCGCGCAGCCTGCGGCGAACAAGGGCGATATTGCTCATGAGCGTCTCCGTGAAGCCGTCGCGCGCGCCCCGTACCACCCGCTCGATGGATGGCTCCTCCGGTCCGCGAACCGGATAGATCCGCGTATCCATAATAATGACCCGGGATTCACCCTCGATAAACAGAACGCTCATCCCCGCCAACGCCTGGTTGATCGCCACGCTTAGCTCCTCTGCCTTTTCAACCTGGATATGAGGGATGTACTCATACATAAATGCGGCTATGGCATCGGAAGACATGTCGTTAGGGGTCAAGTAGGTAAGCCTTTTTAGAATCTCATCCAGAACGATGTCCTTGGCAAAGCCGCTGATTAATAAAAGACCTGTTTTTCTTCCTCCTAAGAACATTTCCCGGAATACTACGTCGAAAGATGCTCCAAGGCCCATTACTTCGGTCAGAACCTCTTTCGTCTGATCAAGCGTTTCCGGAATCTTGTCCTCGCCATGCCAGTATATAATCGATTCTTTTACCGAATTCGACAGTTCCTTATCCCTTTTCTCCTGCTTGGGATCTTTAGGCTGACCTGAATCTGCCTCCTGTTCTTGAAGGCTCTTCGCACCCTGATTTTCCTCACTCTTTTGCGGTTCATCGCCGGTTTGCTCTGCTGATTGGTCTTCATCCGGGGAAGTGTTCGCACCTGCCTGAGCCTGCTCCGAAGATGATTCGTCATTAGTATCTTCACCATGCAAAATACTCTTGATCAAGCCGGACAATCCTCCTTCGGAGCTCTCATCCTGAGCTTCCAGCTCCCGGGATGCTTCCATGTCGCCCGCTCCGGCGCTGTGCTTCAGCACGAACCCTGTCGCCAAGTCAACCTCCCCAGCGCTCACACCCTCACTGGCACCCATCGCCTCGCCGCTCTCCACAGCTTCCCGCTGCTTGTTGGCGTCTGCCAATACGCCGCTTGCCAAGGCGTCCTGCTCCACAACAGGATCGGATGCCCCGCCGGTGTCCCCGGCGTTCTCCGCATCTGAGAGCGGCTGCTTCGGCCCTTCGCTGTCCAAGTAATCACCGCTATGAATGTATTTGCTCATCTCTAGCCCTCCGTTTACTGTCGATACACAAACCAATCAAATAAGGAGCCCGCCACTTTACCAAACACCATCGCCATCAGCAGACCGAACAGGTGTGAAGTCATATGAAGGCGTTTAGCCAAAATTGGCAGCACGTTAAGAACTTCCGTCAAAGCGGCGGCAAGCATGCCGACAAAGATCCCCCCGAACAGACCGACCGCCGCTTCAACCGCCGGGCCTGCCGCAATTTTCCAGTTCCAAAAATCGCTCACCGTGCCAAGCAGCGACCCGCTGACCATCGCGCCTTCATACCAGTGAACCTTATCGTAAGATTTCGTCAGCTGCGCCAACCGCGGAATCATGTCGAGCACGACGAACAGAGCGATCACCCCGCCGCCGACGGCGATGCCCCCCGCAATGCCAAGGATCAAATTCAGGCCCACCTCGATCGGAGCCGTCATTTACACTTCCTCCCTTTCGCTTGCTCCGCCTTCGTCCCGTTTCATTTTCCGGTATTCCTCATGAACAACGTACTGGTCGATATTTTTCTGATACAGGAACATTTCCACCTCAAGCGGGGTCGGCTCCTCATTCCATTTTTTCTTAAAAAGATGATTGAAAAAGATGACCATACCGAATCCGATACCGATGGAATAAGCCAGTTGGAACAGATAAGGATGCTCGTCCCTGCGGCCGGTCAGCATCTCCACAATCCGGATTTGAACCTCCTGCATGCTCACGTCCGCATGGAAATTCATAATGGTCAGCGCCGCGCCAAAGAACAGCAGCAGCCAGACAAGCGCAAACATGGCAGGTGACGGCTTCCGCTCACCCTTGGATTCGCTGATCTGGACAATCGTCCTGCCTTCTCCAATCGGCTCGATATCAGCATCCGGCACCAGCTTCTTTACCAGAGGAATGACCTTCAGCACATCGATGAGGAGCAGGTTTCCGTCACTGTACTCCGGCTGCACCAGAAGCAGCGATTTCAACCGCTCCTCCCACTCCGGGGGGGCGATCAGGTAGGCGACGTCGCCAAGCTTCACACCTTTACCTTGAGGAAGCGTCACCCGATTCTTCAGTTGTATGTAGATGGCCGAACCAGAGTCGGTCTTCATCATCCGCTTGTCCTCCTAAATCAAGCAATCTCATACAGGGCCGCCCGTCCCGGACGGGAATGATCTTACTTAAGGCTCTAAACTGAACGCCAGTGTGCCAGAATAACGGTAGTATGGATGAAAAGGGTTATTTTTACTCTAGTCCAGCGGCATCCCGAAACTTTTCGCGGTTGAATGAGTCTATACTTCAATAGCAAAAGAAGGAGGAACAACCAAAAAAATGAAGTTATTATCGCAAGTCTTTATCCGAACAATCCTAGCGGCTGCGGTGCTGCTGGCCCTTAGTGTGCAAGCCCTGTCTCCCGTACATGCAAAATCCGAAAACAGCGTGCAGGATTACGCGATTGATGCCACCAAAGGAGTCGAGCTATACTCGGTCAGCTTCCCGGCGGACGGAAAGTATCAAAATGCGGTGGTCTACAAGCAGCAGGACGGCACTTTTGCGAAATGGCAGGAACCGTTCCGTTCCTTCAGTACAGCAGAGGACGCTCACTGATAATCGGCGGGTCGGATGATCCCGAAGG
>NZ_ASSD01000425.1 GCF_000520715.1 Paenibacillus zanthoxyli JH29 | reverse complement strand
GTTTCTCGTAGAAATATAAGGCAAATGATAAGCGCGTAGCTTATACTTTCTGATTTTTTAAAAAAAGCAGCCCCCGAAGCCGCTCGCCCTTTGGGCGGCAACCGGAGGCTGCTAACAATAGCTACTGGCATGGCCAGTGAAGAATAACTAAATATCCAGATTTTTAACCGACTTGGCATGCTCTTGGATAAAATCGCGCCGCGGCTCCACATTATCTCCCATTAGGGTGTCGAAAATGCTGTCGGCCAGAATGGCGTCTTCAATCGTTACCTGAAGCATGCTGCGGCTCTCGGGGTCCATCGTTGTCTCCCAAAGCTGAGTGGCATTCATCTCCCCAAGACCTTTATAGCGCTGAACATTAAACTTGGCATTCTCGCCGAAGGTGGCGATAATTTCATCCCGTTCCTTCTCTGATCCGGCGTAGCGGACAACCTTGTTGCGCTCCACCTTGAACAGCGGCGGCTGGGCGATGTAAATAAAGCCCGCTTCAACGATTTTGCGCATGTACCGGTAAAAGAAGGTCAGCAGCAGAGTGCGGATATGGGCGCCGTCGACATCCGCATCCGTCATGATGACAACCTTATGATAACGGGCCTTCGACAGATCGAAGTCATCGCCGATCCCCGTTCCCAGAGCGGTTATAATGGCGCGGATTTCGGCATTGGATAGAATACGGTCCAGGCGCGCCTTCTCCACGTTCAGAATTTTACCGCGCAGCGGCAATATCGCCTGAAAATGCCTGTCGCGTCCCTGCTTGGCCGAACCGCCGGCGGAGTCGCCTTCGACGATGAACAGTTCGCTGATGGAAGCGTCCTTGGACGAGCAGTCCGCCAGCTTGCCTGGCAGCGAGCTGACTTCAAGCGCGCTCTTGCGCCGCGTTAGCTCGCGGGCTTTGCGCGCCGCCTCCCGCGCGCGGGAAGCCTGCAGCGATTTCTCCAACACTCGCCGGGAAATCGCAGGATTCTCCTCAAGAAACTCCTGCAGCTTCTCGCCGAACAGCGATTCCACAATCCCGCGAACCTCGCTGTTGCCGAGTTTTGTCTTCGTCTGGCCTTCGAACTGCGGCTCGGGAATCTTCACGGAAATGATTGCCGTCAGACCTTCACGGACATCGTCTCCGGTCAGGTTGGAGCTATTATCCTTGATGATGCCGCTTTTGCGCGCGTAATCATTGATAATCCGCGTCAAGGCGCTCTTGAATCCGGATTCATGCGTGCCGCCCTCATGGGTATGAATGTTATTGGCGAATGAGTAGATATTCTCGGTGTACGAATCGTTGTACTGAAGAGCAACCTCGACCTGAATCATGTCGCGGGAACCCCCAACATAGATGGGTTCCTCGTGCAGCACTTCTTTTTTCTCGTTCAGAAACTTGACGTATTCAATAATACCGCCATCATATTTGAATGTGCTCGATGCACCGGTCCGTTCATCCGTAAGCGAGATTTCGATTCCCTTGTTCAGGAAGGCGAGCTCGCGAATCCGGGTAAGCAGCGTATTATAGTCATACACAGTCGTTTCGGTAAAAATCTCCGGGTCCGGAAGGAAGGTCGTCTTGGTGCCCGTTTCATCGGTATCGCCAATCGTCCTAATATCATACTGAGGCACGCCCCGGCGGTATTCCTGCTGGTACGCATGTCCCTCGCGCTTGACGGTAACAATAACCTTTTCCGAGAGAGCATTTACTACCGAAATACCTACTCCGTGCAGACCGCCCGAAACTTTATATCCGCCGCCGCCGAACTTGCCCCCTGCATGCAGAACGGTCATGACGACTTCAAGCGTCGATTTCTTCAGCTTCGGGTTCTCTCCGACAGGAATTCCCCGTCCGTTATCGATAACGGTAATGCTGTTGTCTTCATGCACAATAACCTGGATTTTGTCGCAATAACCGGCCAGCGCTTCGTCAATACTATTGTCGACAACTTCCCATACGAGATGGTGCAAGCCCTTTATGCTGGTCGAACCAATGTACATGCCTGGACGCTTACGGACTGCTTCCAGCCCTTCAAGCACCTGAATCTGGCTCTCATCATATGTCGGTTGATTCATTGACATGCCTTCACCTACTTCTTTCAGATTATCACTTGTGCCCGCACAGGGCCTTAACTTTCAAGCAGCATTCTGGATCTTTTTTTGAGTGTGGAAGAAGAAATGGGGGAATAATACACAACGTTCTGAGTGACGACTATGGATTTCGCTTCTTCTTCACCGATACGCTCCAGTCTTTTGTCATTTAAAGCGGCGGCTACGAACTGTTTGGACAGTTTGGAGGATTTCTCAATCGAAATATCGAATATGGCAATCAGTTCCGAAGACCGGATAATCTTTTCCCCGCCCAAATGAATATACATGGTCTTCCTCCGCTCGTTTAAGACTCTATGATCCCGCTGTGGACCCGGTACTGGGTTGCACCTTTTAATTTATCGGCATTCAGGCTTTCAATTCCGGTGGCTGTTATGAAAGTCTGCACTTTGCTTTGAAAAGTTTCGATCAGCTGCGTTTGACGGTACGGATCAAGCTCGGACAGGACATCGTCAAGCAGCAGGACGGGATATTCCCCAATTTCCTCATGGATCAGTTCGATTTCGGCCAGCTTAAGCGAAAGGGCGGTCGTGCGCTGCTGCCCCTGTGAGCCGTAGACGGAAGCTTCTCTGCCGTTGATAAAAAAGGACAGATCGTCCCGATGGGGACCTGTCAAAGTCATTCCTCGCCGGATTTCCTGTTCACGTGTTTGTGATAACTTTAACATAAATTTGTCTAATAAGACAGCTTCATCTTCCTCCTCCCGTTCTCCGAAAGAAGGAACATAGCGTAATTTCAGCTCTTCACCGCCGTTTGTAATCCCTTTATGAATCTCTTCAGCCCATATTTGCAGCTTCTTTATAAATTGTTTCCTTTTTTTGACGATTTTAACACCATGCTCCAAAAGCTGGGCGTCCCATATTTCCAGCATATCCCCGCCTGCCCCATTTTTTGCCCACAGCTGCTTTAGCAGATTGCTTCTCTGGAGGAGCACCTTCTGGTACTGCTGCAGATGAAACAGGTAGCTTGGCTGAACCTGACCGATTTCCATGTCCAGGAAACGGCGCCGCACGCCGGGAGTGCCTTTGACAATCTCCAGATCCTCAGGAGCAAACATAACGACATTCAGCGAGCCGACAAACTCGCTCAGGCGCCGCTGCTCCAGTCCGTTAATTTTCGCTTTCTTCCCCTGCGGGGACAGTGACAGCTCGAGCTTCAAGCTTCCGTACTTCCGCTGAACCTCCGCCTCGATATGAGCTGCGCCGTCCGGAGCATCGAAAGCGATCAGCTCGCGGTCTTTGGAGGTCCGGTGGCTCTTGGTCATCGCAAGGCAGTAAAGCGCCTCAACGAGATTCGTCTTGCCCTGGGCATTTTGTCCAAGGATCAGATTCACATCCCCCAGGCCGCCGAGCAGCAGCGACCCGTAGTTGCGGTAATGCCGCAGGCTGATTCTGTTAACAAACACGAAAGCGTTCCTCCCAAGAAGAAACGACTTCGCCGTCCTTTAAGGGCGGCATCGTTTCTCGTAGAAACTTAATGTACAGCAAACTACGCTTGTTCTTCTCCGCCGGTTACCTCGAATATGCCTTCCCCTTTTACTTCGACTTTATCACCCGGATACAGCTTTCTGCCCCGGCGATCCTCAGGTTCTCCGTTCACGAGCACATGGCCCTCCTGCAATAGAGCCTTCGCCATCCCGCCTGTGGATACGCAGTCCGAAAGCTTTAAAAATTGATCCAATTTAATATATCCACTGTGGATAACTATTTTTTTCATGATTTCTTTCCTCTCAGGCCATTTATCCACAAAAGGGAATTGTGGCGTTAATTGGTCGTACGATAAGGCAAAATGACGTAGAGTGCCTTGCTTGCATCCAGCGGCTTCAGAATAATCGGGCTCATCATGCCGGTAAAAGCGATTGTCAGCTGCTCGCTGTCGACAACTTTCAGCACATCCAGCATATATTTGGAATTGAACGATATTTTCAGCTCTTCTCCTTTGAAGTCTACCACTTCAAGCTCTTCCCGTACCTTACCAAGCTCCGAGGAACTTGATGAAATTTCGATGCCTCCATGTTCCAATGTCTGCAGCCGGACGATGTTCGTCTTTTCCTCGCGGGACAGCAAATAAGCCCGGTCGATCGATTCGCTTAATTTTTTTGTATCCAAAGTTAGTTCTGTTTTGTAGACGCTCGGAATAATTCTAGAAGTATCAGGGTAAATGCCGTCCAGAATGCGTGTGTAAAAAAGGACCCGGTCCAGCTTAAAGAGCACCTGGTTGTCGGCCACAACGATATCTACCAGCATGTTCTGATCTGGAATGATTTTGCTTAATTCATTCAGTGTTTTGCCAGCGATAACAACATTGCCAAAATGGATATCCTCCGTACCTTCCAGTCTGGCGGCTCTTGTTGCCAGCCGGTGGCGGTCCGTCGCCGTAAATTTCAACTCTCCATCGGACAGATTCCATAGTATACCTGTTAATATCGGGGTTGTCTCCTGGCTCGAGATGGAAAAAGCCGTTTGTTTGATCATTTCTTTCAGCAAATCGCCGGGCAAAGAGATCGTTTCATTTCCCTCAATATTCGGCAGAACGGGAAATTCCTCCGGATCAAGACCGACCATCTGGATCTCCGTCGCGCCTGAAGCAATGAAAGTTTGAAAGCCTTCCTTAACCTCCATGTGAATCTCAGTGGACGGCAGCTTCTTAATAATTTCAACGAAAAATTTGGCTGGAAGCACTACGCTTCCCGGCTGCTCCACTTTAACGATCTGCGTGCTGTCATTTTCCGCGGGAATGAACGATTGGATGGAAATATCCGTATCGCTTGCGGTTAACGTAACGCCCTGATAGCTGACCTCCATTTTGATGCCTGTCAGAATGGGGATCGTTGTTCTGCTGGATATCGCTTTGGATACGTGTTGGATGGATTCATTGAGTTCGTTTTTAAGAATGCTGATTTTCATAGTTTCACTCCTAGCTGAAAAATGGGGAAGCGTTAGATGAAGAATAATTAAAGCTTTTAAATAGTATTAGTAGTAGGGGCGCCGGATATGTGGATAAGCTGCCTGGATTGCATAAAATTAAGCCTACGCACATGTGAATAGATTGTGTATAGGCTTGTGTATTCCTTCTGTTAAGAAGGATTTTTAATTTTCTCTGAAATATTGTTTACCACTTTGTACAGCTCTTGGTCGATTTTGAGCGTTTGACTTATTTTTTCGTGGGCATGAATGACGGTCGTATGATCCCGGCCTCCGAAGGCTTCGCCAATCTTGGGCAGGGAGTAGTCAGTCAGCTCACGGGAGAGATACATAGCAATCTGTCTTGGAAAAGCGACGGCTTTCGTCCGCTTGCGCGCTTTGAAATCCTCCAGCCGCAAGTTGTAATATTCGCCGACTTTTTGTTGAATATCCTGTATCGTAATCATCTTTGGCCGGCTGGACGGGATGATATCCTTCAGCGCTTCAGCCGCTAAATGTGTCGTCACGTCTTGATTGGTCAGGGATGAGTACGCTACCACCCGAATGAGAGCGCCTTCCAGCTCACGAATGTTCGTATCAATCTGATTGGCGATATACATCATCGCTTCATTTGGAATGTCAAGGTTCTCGGCTTTGGCCTTCTTGCGCAGAATCGCAATTCTCGTTTCCAGATCCGGTGGCTGAATGTCCGTTATCAGTCCCCACTCAAACCGGGAGCGCAGCCTCTCTTCCAGAGTCGGAATTTCTTTTGGCGGACGGTCGCTGGAAATGATGATCTGCTTGCGTTCCTCATGCAGCGCGTTGAACGTATGGAAAAATTCTTCCTGCGTTGATTCTTTGCCGGCCAGGAATTGAATATCGTCGATCAGCAGGATGTCGACATTGCGGTACTTATTGCGAAAGCTTTCTCCGCGGTTGTCGCGAATGGAATTGATGAACTCGTTGGTGAATTTCTCTGATGAAATATAAATCACCTTATTGCTCGGATTATGCTCCAGAATATAATGACCGATCGCATGCATCAGATGAGTTTTGCCGAGTCCCACCCCTCCGTATAAGAACAAGGGATTGTAAGCTTTGGCAGGCGCTTCCGCCACGGCAAGGGACGCTGCGTGAGCAAACCGGTTGCCGGAACCGATGACAAACGTATCGAACGTATATTTGGGATTCAGCATATGCGTCTGAGCTTCATCACGGGATACAGCGGGCGGCCCGGCCGAAATCTGCACGACAGGCTCCGCAGGCTTGTTCTCTTCTATGACAAACTTGACGTCAACCTGCTTTCCGGTCATTTCGAGGACCGTAGCTCCAACCAGCTTCGTATACCTGCTCTCAAGCCATTCGACAGCAAACGTTGTTGGCGCCGAAATAACAAGCGATTGGGAATTGAACGAGATCGCTTTGGTCGCCTTAAACCAGGTGTCGAAGCTCGGCTTGCTTAGTTTGGTCTGAATAATCGATAAAATCTGCTGCCATAGTTCGGAAGTATGGCTGTCCACACACTGTCACTCCTTTAAATCTTCCAAATGTGGCTAAGGCCATGAAGTGGAAATATCGAAGAAAATAAGGTGATGGGGAGCTATTATCCCCAATACGCAGGAAGAGAAGACAAAAAAATATGGATAAACTTGAATTGTTCACAACTTTATCCACAGCTTGTTGATAATATGGAGGACATTCAAATCTATTCACAATCAAAAGTAATACCATCATAGCAAAACTCCCTTTGATTTTCAATGAACCCACGGATTTTATCCACAAATTCAACCACTTGTGTATAATTAATAGCCACAATACTACATATTGTTGATAATTTGTTTAGCATTCGACATGATCCGGCAATCATTTATTTTTTTATACACAGGTTGTCCATGTGCCAAGGATTTTTTTGCCGCTTGTTGGGCACAGGTGGATAACTTTGAGGAATTGTAGATTATTAAATTTGCCCTGGAAGCTGTGGATAAACGTTAATTAGGAGAGGGAGAAGAGGGAGCAGGTTTTCAGTTGACTTTTACTGCTGATTTATGCTTTAATATATAAAGGTGTTTTCTGTGAGGTGTCTTCTCAGATAAATGAAAATGATGATCTTGTAGATACTGTCCTACCTGGGACGGCCAAGCCGTTTATAGACAGTCCATTAAGTTCCTGCAAGGGAGGTGCAATACATGAGACCGACGTTCAAACCGAATGTAAGCAAGCGCAAGAAGGTGCACGGGTTTCGCGCAAGAATGAGCACGAAAAACGGCCGCAAGGTGCTGGCTGCCCGCCGCCTGAAAGGCAGAAAAGTTCTGAGTGCGTAAGTCAGTCTAGGTAAGACCACTGCGGTGGTCTTTTTTACATATAAGAGGATGAGCTTCGCGCTTATCCTCTTATATGTCTGCGGGAAACGGGTAGTGTTCCTTCTGGGAGCTTAGCCGTTTCTTCTTGCATAATGGGGGAAATTACCGATTGCCTGCGTTGAGGACGGCGATTTAAGGCTGGTGCTGCCTCGTTTAATGAAGCTCTCCAGTGACTATAATAATAAGAAGAAAAATTTTGAGGACCCCTTACGGTCTTTGAAACAAGGAGATTCCCGTGCATAAAAGCTTGCGTTTACGAAACCGCGCCGATTTCAGCCGCGTATACAGACATGGGAAATCGTTTGCGAACCATCAGTTTGTGGTGTACTGGTTTCACCGAAAGCAGTTGGAGCGGTTCCGGGTTGGCGTATCGGTCAGCAAAAAGGTTGGGAACGCCGTTGTCCGCAACCGGATGAGAAGACTCGTGAAGGAGATCGTGCGTCACCACGAAGCCGAGATCGCCGGCGGGCTGGATTTGGTATTCATCGTTAGAAAAGGAGCTCTGGATATGAGCTATGCGGAGCTTGAAAAAAGCGTGCTGCATGTGCTGCGCAAAGCCAAGCTACTCAAGGCTTCGCGCAAATAGATGGGGCGGCGGGGCTTGTTTATTTGTCTTCATAATTATGGTATGATTTACGGTGCAATGGATTGTTTAAGAGAGGGGTTATGAAGTGTCTCTATTGAAGACTAGACGAGGAAAATGGTTTCTCCTCATCACCGGCTTGGTACTAATGATGGCTGTATTATCGGGGTGCGGTCAATCGGCCACGGTTACGCATACAGTTGAGGATTTGCAGAAAGGGAACTTTTGGGAAAGAAATGTTGTCCTTTACTTTACAGAGGCCCTGGAATTGTTTGCAAAGTGGTTTAACGGAGAATACGCGCTGGCCGTTCTTGTAATGGTAATTATCGTCCGTACACTGATTTTTCCACTTACCTTAAAATCAGTAAGGAGTTCGCGGGCTATGCAGGCCATTCAACCTGAGCTCCAAAAAATCCAGAAAAAATATAAAGACGATCCCCAAAAAGTTCAACAGGAAACAATGCGGCTGTTCCAGGAGAACAAAGTCAATCCGATGGCCGGCTGTCTGCCGCTGATCGTACAAATGCCGATCTTTATCGCTCTTTACAACTCGATTTATTACAATCCCCATCTGCGGGAGCATTCATTCCTTTGGCTGCAGCTTGGAAAGCCCGACCATTTGTTCATCCTGCCGGCACTTGCTGCGATAACGACATTCCTGCAAACGAAAATGATGTCGTCGATGAATCCGATGCAGCAGCAAGGCCCGATGCAGTTCATGCTGATGGTTTATCCGGTGTTAATCTTTATTATGTCTTACAACTTCCCGTCCGCACTGCCGCTTTACTGGGTATTCAGCAACCTGTATACCATCGGTCAGAACTATTTTCTGTACCGGGGACATAGCACTCCCCAAACGGCAGCCGCAGATTCTGACAGCGGCGGTAAGGCGAAGTTGAAGGAGGCCAAAAAGTCGAAATGAACAAAGTCGTCGCGACAGGGAAAACCATTGAAGAAGCTGTAAAGCGCGGACTTGCCCAGTTGGCGGCCGAAAAGGACAAAGTTACGGTCACCGTGCTTGAACAGCCCTCAAAAGGATTCCTGGGATTAATCGGTGCGAAGGACGCGAAGGTGGAGCTTACCTTACTTCCTGAACCCGCGCCGGTATCAGCGGCGAGTGCTCCGTCACTGCCTCAGCAGAACGAAACTGAGACGACAAGAGAGGCGATCGGGGGCGCACCCCGCCAGGATTCCAAAAAACCGGTAGAGGAAGCTTATCAGGAGGCAATTCGTTTTATAGTGGATGTCGCCGGGAGCATTGGACTTCACGTAGATGTGGAAGTTATTCACTCCAAGGATGCCGATACACTGCAAATCTCCGGTCCGGATCTGGGGCTGCTGATTGGCAGAAGAGGACAAACTCTCGATGCATTGCAATACTTGGCTAATATCGTTGCCAATCGTTATTCCGACAGCTTTATCCGTCTAGTGCTGGATGCAGAGAATTTCCGTCAACGGCGCAAGAAGACGCTTGAGGATCTGGCGGACCGTCTGGCGGGCAGGGTCGTTCGTACCCGCAAGGAAGTTGTGCTGGAGCCTATGTCGCCGCAAGAGCGGAAGATTATCCATTCCAGACTTCAGGATCACCGCCAGGTGAACACCTACAGCAAGGGTGAAGAGCCGAACCGCCGCGTCGTTATCACATTGAAGTAGAGACTATAGCCGCAATGACTCCTTGACACTGTAAGGGGTCATTGTTTTTTTAACATATATATGGTGCTTGATTATATGATGAAGAAAGGTGAAGGTAGACATGCTCAGTGATACAATCGCCGCTGTTTCGACGGCAGTGGGCGAGGGAGGAATCGCCATTATCCGGGTAAGCGGACCGGACAGCATCACTCAGGTAGCACCATTGTTCGAAAGCCGGATTCCACTGACGGAAGCAGAGAGTCACACCGTTCACTATGGACATATCGTAAGTCCCGGCAGTGGCGAAATTATGGAAGAAGTACTCGTTACAGTTATGAGGGCCCCGCGTTCTTTTACGACTGAAAATGTGGTGGAGATTAGTACGCACGGCGGTGTCATCTCGGTACGCAGAGTGATGGATGTCCTGCTTCAGCAGCAGATCCGTCTGGCGGAGCCCGGTGAATTTACCAAGCGGGCATTTCTCGGAGGCCGAATCGATTTGTCCCAGGCTGAGGCGGTAATTGACCTCATTCGCTCAAAATCCGATCGCGCTTTCTCTGTCGCTCTGAAGCAGGTAGGGGGTTCATTGTCGCAGCGGATCGGCATTCTTAGACAAAGTTTGCTGGAGCTGCTTGCTCATATTGAGGTCAATATCGACTATCCGGAGCATGACGTTGAATTGCTAACGGCGGAATATGTCAAAGACAAGAGCCGTGAAGTCATGGGAGGGATTTACCAGTTGCTTAAGACAGCGACTCAAGGAAAAATTTTGCGTGAAGGGATTACGACTGCTATTGTCGGCCGTCCCAATGTCGGGAAATCATCGCTGCTTAATGCGCTGGCCCGGGAAAACAAAGCGATTGTGACGGATATTCCCGGAACGACCCGGGATGTTATCGAAGAATTCGTCACGATAAACAACATTCCGCTTAAGCTGCTGGATACGGCCGGTATCCGTGAAACCATGGATGTGGTGGAGAAAATTGGGGTAGAACGCTCCAAGGCCGCCGTCAGCGAGGCCGATCTTATTCTGCTTGTGCTGAATGCCAGCGAGCCTCTGCATGAGGATGAATTAACTTTAATGGAACAAATCCACGGTAGACAAGTTTTATGTATCATGAATAAAATGGACTTACCGCCGAAATTGAACAAAAGTGTGCTGCTGCAGTATTTCGATGAATCTGCGATCGTCTCCATGTCCGTGCTGGAAGAGAAGGGCCTTGACCAGTTGGAGGAGGCCATTTCCGAACTCTTCTTCGGAGGCAAGCTGGAGTCCGGCGATTTGACCTATGTCAGCAATGTGCGTCATATCGCTTTGCTTAAAAAAGCGCATAAGTCGCTTCAGGATGCATACGAAGCAGCGGAACAACTGATACCGATCGACATGATCCAGATTGACGTCCGGCTTGCCTGGGAACAGCTTGGAGAGATTGTCGGTGATACAGCGGCAGATTCGCTGCTAGACCAAATTTTTTCACAGTTTTGCTTAGGAAAATAAGACATACGGCCTTAGCGAGCCGTTTTAATATAAAGGAGGAAATGTAATGAGTTATGAAGGAGGAAGCTATGACGTGATCGTCATCGGCGCGGGGCATGCAGGCTGCGAAGCCGCCCTTGCCGCCGCCCGTATGGGCTGCAGCACCTTAATGGCGACGATCAATTTGGATATGATTGCGTTCATGCCCTGCAACCCGTCGATCGGAGGACCGGCCAAAGGGCATGTCGTTCGTGAAATCGATGCTTTGGGCGGTGAAATGGGCCGCAATATTGATAAGACTTTCATTCAGCTTCGTATGCTTAATACCGGAAAGGGACCGGCTGTTCACGCGCTTCGCGCTCAGGCGGATAAGTTCCTGTATCAGCATACCATGAAGGAAACGATGGAGAAGACGCCAAATCTGACGCTGCGTCAAGGAATGGTGGAACGGCTCGTTGTAGAGAATGGCGTTTGTGCCGGAGTAGTTACCAAGACTGGAACGATTTATCGAAGTAAAACCGTTATTTTGACTACGGGCACGTATCTGCGGGGCAAAGTGATTATGGGCGAGACCACCTATGAGAGCGGTCCGAATAATCAGCAGCCATCAATTAAACTCTCGGAGCACCTGCGCGAGCTGGGCTTTGAGCTGGTGCGCTTCAAGACCGGCACTCCGCCGCGTGTGCATAAGGATACGATTGACTTCTCCAAGACGGAAATCCAGCCGGGGGATGAGCACCCGAAGTTCTTCTCCTACGAGACGAAATCGTCGGACAACGAGCAGCTTCCTTGCTGGCTGACGTATACGTCGGAGGAGACCCATGCGATTATTAATAGCAATCTGCATCGCGCTCCGATGTTTACCGGCATTATTGAAGGAACTGGCCCCCGTTATTGCCCATCCATTGAGGATAAGGTGGTTCGTTTCAGCGACAAGCCGAAACACCAAATTTTCCTTGAACCGGAAGGAAAAAACACGGCGGAATACTATGTTCAGGGCCTGTCGACCAGTCTGCCGGAGGATGTCCAGCTCTCCATTCTACGCTCGATTCCGGGCCTGGAGAAGGTGGAAATGATGCGTAACGGATACGCCATTGAATATGACGCCATGGTGCCTACCCAATTATGGCCGAGCTTGGAAACGAAGCGTCTGCCCGGTCTATTCACGGCAGGACAGATCAACGGCACTTCCGGGTATGAGGAAGCAGCGGGCCAGGGAGTAATGGCCGGCATTAATGCCGCCCGCAAGGCGCAGGGCAATGAACCGGTCATTCTGGACCGTTCCCAAGGCTATATCGGCGTGCTGATTGACGATCTTGTGACCAAGGGCACGAACGAGCCCTACCGCCTGCTTACTTCCCGGGCAGAGTACCGGCTGCTGCTACGTCACGACAATGCCGACCTTCGTCTGACCCCGATTGGTTATGAAATCGGACTGATTTCCGAAGAACGTTATGCGGCATTTATTGATAAGAAGCAGAAGGTGGAACAGGAAATCCAAAGATTGCAGGATACAAAGGTGAAGCCATCCGAAGTAAATTCTGTGCTGGAAGAAAAAGGATCGGCGCCAATTGTCGACGGCAGCAATCTGCTTATCCTGATGCGCCGGCCGGAAGTGGATTATGCCTTTGTTGAGCGAATTTCTCCGCCGCCGGTCTCACTGGATGGGGAAATGAAGGAGCAGGTCGAAATTCAAATCAAGTATGCTGGTTATATTGAGAAGCAGCTTCAGCACGTGGAGCGGCTGCAAAAGATGGAGCAGAAAAAACTTCCGGAAGATATCGATTACAGCGATATTCACGGATTGGCCATCGAAGCCCGGCAAAAGCTGGCGAAGATCCGTCCGATTTCCATCGGTCAGGCATCCCGCATCTCCGGCGTAACACCGGCTGATATCTCTATCCTGCTGGTCCACTTGGAGCACTATAACCGGGTGACCGCGGCGAAAGGATAAGTGAGTTCCATGGATGCAATTCAAGAGCAGTTTGCCCAGCGGCTGGAAGAGCGGGGGATATCCGTTTCCTCCATGCTCGATCAGTTTGAGAGTTATTACCGGGAGCTTGTTAGCTGGAATGAAAAGATGAATCTTACAGGCATTACTGATCGTGAGCAGGTATATACGAAGCATTTTTATGACTCCCTGTCACTTGCCTTTTTTGTGGATATGACTGCAATTGATCGGATGGCCGATATTGGTTCCGGAGCAGGGTTTCCGGGTATTCCTCTTAAAATTGCATTTCCTCATATCCAGCTGACCATTGTTGACTCCCTTAGCAAGCGTATTTCCTTTCTCCAGCATGTCTGTGACGAGCTTAAGCTGGAAGGGGTGGAACTGATTCACGGCCGGGCAGAAGACATTGCAAGACAAGCGCCGCATCGGGATCAATATGACTTGGTAACGGCGCGCGCGGTTGCAAGGATGGCTTTGCTGAATGAGTTCTGCTTGCCCTTTGTCCGTAAGGACGGTATTTTCGCCGCTATGAAGGGCAGTGATCCTATGGAGGAAATAAGCGAGTCCAAGTTCAGTCTTAAAGAACTGCGTGGTCAATTGGAAAAGGTAGAATCGTTCAGTTTGCCTGTGGAGGATTCAGACAGACATATCGTCATTATTCGCAAGACCGGCGCTACACCGGTTAAATATCCACGTAAAGCAGGTATACCCGCTAAAACTCCGCTTCTCTAAATGTTTCACGTGAAACATTTGGAAACAGGGGTTTGGCAATCAAAGGCCGTCTTCCTCACGGGAGGCGGCTTAATGTAATTATTTGCTAAAGTTGAACTGACGCTTATAGAGTGGGTGTTAGAGTAAGCTCATAATAGAGATTAATTCTGATCCATATTGATGTTAGATTGATTACACATTTTACATATTATATACGGTGAAACTGAAAAATGAGGTATGGATAAAGAAGCAGCGATGAGGAGGTTTGGGACTGTAAGAGCGATGGCGGCCGCTCGAATGATTCCAGACTATAGCAAGCTTCGAAAGCATAGGCTGTCTCCAAATTTCATCCATGAGCACTGCACAAATCAAGCCATCTCAGGATGGGCAGGGGCAAAGGCCGGAAGCTAGACATTCCTCGTAATTGCGAATGGAATCTGACAAGGGAATGTGAAGTAAAACTGCGGTTTATCCATTTTATTAGAAGGAAAATAGGTCCATATGAAGAATAGGATTATGAACAGAAAAGTGATAGAATAATATAGTAACGATGCGGTGCCAAAGGCGCCGTCTGGGCACGTTGATGTTTTTTCATTCTTGCAGCATTATGACGCAGGACCGAACTGAACCTCTTAGTCATTTGTTAATTTCAAGAAACATTAGAGGAGCATTTCGCCCGGCATGGAGCTGAGTTGTGCCTGAACCGCATAAAGTTTTTTGATTTGTACGATTGTTATTCCGAATCAAGGTCAAGATCGTACTATAATGAAATTAGGTGGTAATGAACGGAATGAAAGAACAATTCACCAGACTGTTTGGATTTACCGAGCGAAGCAGCGGAGAAGAAATTAAGCAAATCCAGGTCAATGATGTAGTCAGCAGTCCTTATCAGCCTCGTACTATTTTTGATGATGAGAAGATTGATGAACTATGCCAGACGATTAAAACTCATGGAGTGATTCAACCGATTGTCGTTCGCATGATAGATTCCCACTATGAGATCATTGCAGGGGAGCGGCGCTGGCGTGCGGTTAAGAAGCTGGGAATGGAGACTATTCCGGCAATCGTACGCGATTTCAACAATTCGCAGGCTGCTTCAATTGCTCTAATTGAGAATTTGCAGCGGGAGAATCTCACATCCATTGAAGAAGCTGTTGCTTATCAGAAGCTGATTGATTTGCATCAGTTGACCCAGGAGAGTCTTGCGCAGCGGCTCGGCAAAAGCCAATCCACCATTGCCAACAAAATACGGTTGCTTCAACTGCCGGAAGAGGTTAAAACTGCTTTGATGGAAAGGCAAATCACAGAAAGACATGCGCGGTCGCTATTATCACTGGATAGCGAGGAAATGCAGCTTAAAGTGCTTGGAGAAATTATATCCAAAGGATTGAACGTAAAGCAGACCGAAGCGCGAATAGCCTTTTATAAGGAAGCATCCAAGATCAAAAAAACAAAACGAATCTCTTATACAAAAGATGTTCGGTTGGCGCTTAACACGATTCGCCAATCGATTGATATGGTAACCGGTTCGGGAATGGAAATCAAAACTTCTGAAAACGATCGCGGCGACCATTATGAGATCGTTATCCAAATTCCAAAAAGATAAAATGATTGCAAAGCTGAAGGCGGCCCTGAGGTGAATGGCCGCCTTTTCTGCGACTTATCCATGAAGGTCTGGTTTTTCACAAAGGAAATGCAAATCTATCTCATCAATGTGAAAAGACTACAAGATTTTTCCCAACTATTCGAGGTGAAATAAGTGTCCAAAATTATTGCCATAGCAAATCAAAAAGGCGGTGTCGGTAAAACAACGACTTCTGTGAACCTGGGAGCCGGTTTGGCTACTTTGGGCAAAAGGGTACTGCTTGTTGACATTGATCCGCAGGGTAACACCACAAGCGGCGTAGGGATAAATAAAGCGGATGTAGAAAGTTGTATATACAATATTCTGATTGATGACATTCCTCCGCAAGAAGCGATTCAAGAGACAAAGATTGACGGTCTTCACATTATACCGGCCACCATTCAGCTGGCAGGAGCGGAGATTGAATTAGTATCGACCATATCAAGAGAGTTGCGGCTTAAGAAAGCGCTCGGCCTGGTGAAGCAGAATTACGATTATATTATTATCGATTGTCCGCCGTCTCTGGGTATTCTGACGATCAATTCACTGACTGCGGCCGACTCCGTTATTATTCCAATCCAATGTGAATATTACGCGCTGGAAGGTTTGAGTCAGCTCTTAAATACAGTGAGGCTGGTACAGAAAAATTTAAATCCTCATTTACAAATTGAGGGAGTCTTGCTAACGATGCTGGATGCCCGAACCAATCTCGGGATACAGGTTATTGAAGAAGTGAAAAAGTATTTTCAGGAAAAAGTGTACCGGACGATCATCCCACGCAACATTAGGCTGAGTGAAGCGCCATCTCACGGACAATCCATTATCACTTATGATCGGCGCTCCAAAGGTGCGGAAGTGTATTATGAGTTGGCAAAGGAAGTGTTATCTTATGAGTAAGCGTCTGGGTAAAGGATTGGATGCCCTAATCCCGTCCCTGTCCATTAATGAAGATGATAAAGTGGTAGAAATCCCTCTTTCACAGCTTCGTGCCAATCCTTACCAGCCCCGTAAAGACTTTAATGAAGAGAGCATTCAGGAATTGGCCGAATCTATTCGCCAGCATGGGGTTATTCAGCCGATTATAGTGCGAAGCGTACTTAAAGGCTATGAGATTATCGCTGGTGAACGAAGATTCCGCGCTTCGCAGTACTGCGGAAAAGCAACGATTCCGGCTGTTGTCCGCAGTTTTAGTGATCAACAGGTCACCGAAATTGCACTAATTGAAAATCTGCAGCGTGAGGATTTAAATGCTATGGAAGTAGCTGTTGCCTATCAAGGACTGATGGATCAGTTCTCACTTACACAGGAAGAGCTATCCTTGAAGGTTGGGAAATCTCGTCCCCACATTGCTAACTTTTTGCGGTTGCTGACGCTTCCGGAAGAGGTCAAGGAATTTGTTTCACGTGGAACAATTTCGATGGGACATGCGCGTGCGATTGTAGGATTGAAAGAACCGGAACTGATCAAGCAGTTAGCTCAGCAATGTGTGGATCAGCAATGGAGTGTAAGGGAGCTTGAGGAAGCGGTGAAACACCTGGACCGTAAACCGGTCGGCGGGGTAAAGACTAAGATCGTTAAACGCGACCCATACATCGAAAATGTAGAAGAAACTTTGCGTGAACGGTTCAAGACGACAGTGAAAATTAAACAGGGCAAGGACAAAGGTAAAATCGAATTGAATTATTACAGTGCTCAGGATTTGGAACGACTGCTGGAACTGCTCGGAAATTAATGAATACTTCTTGGAAAACATATCCTGATCTATCCGTAAAGGATAATGATGGATATGTTTTTTGCACAAAGGAACGGTATGTTCAACATTAAGGGGGCGAGAACTTGAAGGAGTTTGTCTATTTGGATCATGCTGCAACCTCATGGCCCAAACCTCCAGAGGTTGCACAAGCAATGATGGAAGCTCTGCAGCATGCCGGGGCCAACGCAGGGAGAGGTAACTATTCACTTGCTATGGGAACCGGAAGGGTGCTGGTCCGTGCGCGAATGGCATTAGCCGAATTGTTTGGAGTAACCAATGCACAGGATATCGCGTTTACGCACAATACGACGATGTCGCTTAATATGGCGATTCAAGGAACACTCCGCCCGGGGGATCATGTCATTTCTACGATGACTGAGCATAATTCGGTACGCCGGCCACTGGAATATTTGCGCAGAACCAAGGGGATTGAGGTTGATTATTTGAAGGTGGACTCGGAAGGACAGCTTGATCTGCAGGAATTGAAAAAGACTTTCAAGCCTAATACAAAAATGGTCATCTGCAGTCACAGTTCCAATTTGCTTGGAAGCATTCTGCCTATTGGTGAAATAGGCGATATTGCCAAAACGAATGGCGCTGTGTTTTTGGTGGATGCCGCTCAAAGCGCTGGTTCACTGGATATCGATGTAGGCAAAATGAATATCGATCTTCTAGCCTTTCCCGGACATAAAGGTCTTCTTGGACCGCAGGGAACAGGGGGGCTGTATATTTCGCCGGAACTCGATTTGGAGCCGCTTATGCACGGGGGCACGGGAAGCCAGTCGGAGAATAGCGAGCAGCCGAACGTAAGACCGGACAAATATGAAGCGGGGACGCAGAATACAGTGGGGATTGCGGGACTGCTGGCAGGAGTGCAGAAGGTACAATCACTGGGTACGGAAAATATTCGCAGGCATGAATGGAATCTTATTCAATCCCTGATGGAGGGGATGAGGGGAATTACCGGAATGAGATTTCTTGGCCCGGCCGAAGGCGCTCCGCGTACGGGACTTCTGTCATTTGTTATAGAGGGTGAAGAATCGGCACAAATTGCCCATCGTCTTGACAGGGAGTATGGAATTGCCGTAAGGGCAGGAATGCATTGTACGCCGCTGGCGCATAAAGCCGCCGGTACGCTGCAGAGCGGGGCGGTAAGAGTGAGTGTAGGTGTGGATACGACAGAACAAGATGTCGGTACGATGCTGCATGCAATGAGGGAACTCTATAGCGAGCGGCGCAGCAGATAAAGAAAAAGGACGGTCTTATCGATGTCAGAATTGAACCAGTTCATAGGCGATCAACTGCAATGGTTTATCCCGGGGATTGCCATTCTCTTGCTCGTGATGTTTATTCTTATTCTTACACAGGGAAGCAGACTGCGGTCCATGCGGCGAAAGTATGAGGCTATGATGTCGGGTGCGGGAATTGAGGATTTGGAGAGCCTGTTGGTTGATTTGAAAACTCAGAACGACCTGCTGGAAGAAACCCAGCAGCTGCAAAAGACTGCGATAGAAGCGCTTCAGTTAAAATTACAGGGCATAAAGGGACATGTTGCTCTGAAACGCTATAATGCTTTTGGAGACCGCGGAAATGATCTCAGTTTCTCGCTGGCCATTCTCGATGACCGCCGAACCGGTATGGTGCTTACCAGTCTGCACAACCGCGACAACTCCTATATTTACGCCAAGACGCTTAATGAAGGCGAACCACAATATCCGCTTTCACCCGAGGAACAAGAAGTGGTTACTCTTGCGCTGCAGCGGATTTAGAGTGCACGTGCCACTGCTTCATAGCCGAAAAGAGGCTGGAAGCGATAATCTCCGATAGCTTCATAACAAGGCTAAGCCGTGTGTTTTGCAATACGAAATATTCCATAAAGCCGCCGACGTTAACGATGCCAGTTAAATGGATGTCGCCTACCGGCGGCAGTTGTTTGTTTACACCCGCTCCGGGGCGCAGAGGGCCCTCAACGACTTGAATCGAACCAACGCTTGTGGAATGTCCCAGACAGGCATCTATACCGATGATATAGGGATTGTCATGGCGCTCACGAATCAGGTTCAGCGTCTCCTCCAGATTAACGGCATGCACCGGATTGTCGAGCGTCCCATATAGAGAGAACAGCGGGCTGTGAAAGCGCGACAGGGCGGTACCTACAAGCGGTCCGAGTGCATCTCCGGTCGAACGGTCGGTGCCGATGCAGACAACGACAATCTGAGCGCCGGCACGGGCGCGGGAGAAATGAAACAGCAGCCGATGAATGATCGCAGAATAGATTTCAGGGTCCGTATGTGATATTTTTAAACAAGACATTTCTTGCAATGGCGTTGGATTAGAGGAATAATACATACAATCTTCCTTTCCAGGACATTTCTACTTGATGCTAGCTAGTATATGGATAGAAGGACAGTTTTATACTTCAGGAAGAAGAGATGAGCCCTGAAGCCTATGAGGAGTGTGACCAATGAACGAGGAACTGTTGATAGCGTTTGACTCTACCCAGCAGGCGCTGCGCGCCGAGATGCTGCTGGAATATGCTGAAATTGAGATTGACACCTGTCCAACGCCAAAGGACATTACCGCCGGCTGCGCCATGTCGATTCAATTTTTCCGCCGCGAGCTCGCTAAGGTTGAACAGATTATAAAGGAAGAGACAATTGAAATCCGCGGCATATACGGCAGGGATGAGCATGAAGGCGGGTATAGATTAATTTCAGAATGAGGAGGAGGAGGAAATGCGTCATTGGCAGGGCTGGCTGCTAAGCGCCGACACTCCGGAAGGCACAATGGATCAGGCGGTAGACAAGGCAGTTCAGTTTAGGGATAAAATATGGAACTGGGTAACCGATGCGGATATGTGGGCTAATGTTTTGTTTGCGGGCCTGCGCATTATTTTTCTATTCATTTTGACTCGCATATTGATTAAGGTTGTATACGGCGTTATTGATCGTTCATTGGAGCGAAAGAGCAGCAGAGGGATTCTGGCTAATACGCGGCGCTTCTCAACGGTTGGTGAGCTGCTGAAAAATACGGTAACGATTGTCTGCAATTTCATCATGATTCTGATCATACTATCGGAGTTTAATTTTAAGCTTGGTCCGCTGCTGGCAAGTGCAAGCGTACTTGGCCTGGCTATCGGTTTTGGCGCGCAAAGTTTGGTCAAAGATGTGATTACCGGCTTTTTCATTATTTTGGAGGATCAATTTGCGGTAGGCGATGTGATTGCAACTGGCGGATTCAAAGGCACCGTCGAAGTGATCGGGCTGCGTACGACCAAGCTGCTTGGCAGTAATGGCGAAATGTATATCATTCCAAACGGTACGATAGCGAACGTGACGAATTTCTCGATGGCCAATGCCTTGGCCGTTGTCGATGTTCCGGTAAAAATCGAACAGAGTCTTGAAGAAACGCTGGGCCTCATCCGTCAGGCGCTTGAGGGCATTGAAGAACGTAATCACAATGTCGTTGCATTTCCGAACATTCTGGGGATTCAATCGATGAGCACTTCCGAGTATGTGGTTCGCGTAACCGCCAATACTCTGCCCAATAAAAGGGAAGCCGCACAGCGTCAGATTCAGAGCGATATTAAAAAAGTGCTTGAGCAGCAGGCGCTGAAAGTAGCGGAGCGGGCTGAACAAGAACAGGCGGAAGCAGCAGCCGAAGCTCACCCCGAGACAGATACACAGTCAGAGACTAAGGCGTTAGCCGCTGAGGAACCGTCTGTATCAGCTTCGGAGCAGCAGACCGCGCGCCGTACGGCAAGAACGGGATTACTGGAGCAGGCGGCTTCAGAAGCCGAAGAAAAAGGGGGGAAGCCTGATGGAACGTAAAAGCTTTCAGCTGGGTGATATCGTACAGATGAAAAAGCCGCATCCATGCGGGACGAATGAAATGGAAGTCATCCGCATGGGGATGGATATTCGAATTAAGTGTACAGGCTGCCAGCACAGTGTACTGATTCCCCGGGCTAAATTTGAGAAGAATTTAAAAAAGGTGCTTAGATCGGCAGAGAAAAAAGTGGATAATAATTAAGCTTGCAAATCCCCTGGTTGAATGATACAATAAATCTTGCTGCGGAGAGGTACCCAAGAGGTCCAAGGGGGCTGACTCGAAATCAGTTAGGCGTGTCAAAGCGTGCGTGGGTTCGAATCCCACTCTCTCCGCCACTAAAGCCAAGTTAATAAATGAGATGAAATTAACCTTCTGCCTTGTTAGGCGGGAGGTTTTTTTGTCATAAATTTATAAGTTGTGGATCTCCCGTATCTTAATAATTCTGGTAAGTTTATACTATGTAAACGAATATGCTGAAAGAAACTTTTTTGGTAAGGCTGGGCGTGAGTCGGGCTATTATAACCTGTCAGCCGGCCGGGGAATTTACTGCGGGAGGGAATCTTGTTCCAGCACCGTGTATTGTTGGTCGAGGATGACGAAGCCATCAGTGAGATGGTTCGCTCGTATTTAGTGAAAGAGGGTTACCAGGTCGAGAGCGCCTCTCCTCTGGATCCGGCAATTTCCGCTTGGGAGATCTGGCGCTTGTCTCAGTATCCCTGGGCCTGCTTGGAATAGCTATCGCTTATCTATCCATTCGTAGAGTAGAGCGGGACGATGTCGCCTGAGTCGCTTGCCGGAAGAAACTATTTTATGATAAAATATTACCTGTGTGTTTCTGCGGCAATGGAGAGGTACCCAAGAGGCCCAAGGGGGCTGACTCGAAATCAGCTAGGCGTGTCAAAGCGTGCGTGGGTTCGAATCCCACCTTCTCCGCCATTACCTATCAGTTAATCACAATCCTTCGTCCGGTGGGCGGAGGATTTTTTAATTTATTGCCGGGAACGAGGAAGGCGGGAATCCGTAACTTTTACATAGACATGGCTTGCCGAGCACAGCAAAGAAGGACCCTTTCGGGCCCTTCCGAGGCAGCACTTGAATGATTTTTGGAATTTCTCTGTAGAAAGCTGCTAAAGCGAGTAAGGAACACTAAAGGCTTCTGTCTAATGAGACTCTGCCGTCAGCACTCTCCTTGGCCAACCATAGTTGCTGCAACAGAATTCCTGTGAGTTTGTCGGGCTTCATTGTCCAACGGAACCACACCTCTCTCTTGTGCTGCCTGAAAATAGTATGGGATGGCGGAGCTTGTTTTATACATGGCTGTAAAAAAATTAATGCACGCGTGCTTTCTCGACTTTTTTCCATTTGCGGTTTTTGTTCGTGGTTTCTGGGAACGTATCGCCCTTTTTCATCTTAATCGACTTTGGATGCTGAATCTCCGTATGGAAGCTTCGCGCCTCGCCTACCTCCGTATAGATTCCGGGATTTGGGGCCCGTTGGCCTTCTTCAAATTCGGTCTGTTCGCCCATTTTTGTCTCCACCTTTCCGCATTAAAAATGAATTGCAGTTCTATTGTGCACACTGCACCGCAGCTTCATGTAATGGGGAGCAGTCCATAATCAGACAGGAGGTAATGGATTAGAGCTTGCATCGGGTCCGCAGATTTGGTATATTATTATAGTTCGAGTTTGTGCTCGATCCTTGCTCCTGACCCGATCAGGGGCCTTAGACCATAAGGAGGTGAAAGTTATGCGCAAATACGAAGTGATGTACATTGTTCGTCCTGACATTGAACAAGAAGCCGTTCAAGCAGCAGTCGAAAAATTCCAAGGCATCATCTCTAACGGCGGGGAAATTACGAAGCACGATGTGCAGGGTAAGAAACGTCTTGCGTATGAGATCAAGAAATTCCGTGATGGCGTTTATGTTCTGGTTAACTTCAATGCAGAGCCTGCAGTAGTTGCCGAATTGGAACGTCAGATGAAAATTTCCGACGATGTTATTCGTTATCTCATTACGAACGACGTTGCCTAATAGCGCGAAGTTCGCTTTGTAAGGAAATCGCTCTCAAGGAGGGGACCAAGATGTTGAACCGTGTCATACTGATCGGCCGATTGACCCGCGACCCTGAGCTGCGCTATACGCCTGCCGGCGTTGCCGTAACCCAGTTTACGCTTGCCGTAGATCGGCCTTTTACAAGCCAAGGCGGCGAACGTGAAGCGGATTTCATTCCGGTCGTAACCTGGAGACAGCTGGCGGAGACCTGTGCCAACTACTTGCGCAAAGGTCGGCTGACGGCGGTAGAGGGACGCATCCAAGTACGGAATGTGCGTCCGTAAGGGCGTTTAGAAAATCTACTG
>NZ_ASSD01000424.1 GCF_000520715.1 Paenibacillus zanthoxyli JH29 | reverse complement strand
AATCACGCTCCCTGATGATTGCGGATACCGCCATTTTATCCGACAGCCCGATCGTGCTGATTGACGAGATCGAGAATGCGGGGATTGACCGCAGACAGGCGCTGGATATTCTGGTGCAAAATCAGAAGATTGTGCTGATGGCGACCCATGATCCGATCTTAGCCCTGCTCGCCCACAGCCGAATTGTGCTGAAGAGCGGCGGCATAGCAGGCGTGCTGGAGAGCGATCAGGACGAATCGGCGCTGCTTGAGGAATTGCAAAAAGCGGACGCCGCCATCTTGGCCGTCCGCGAGAAGCTGCGCAGAGGTGAGCGGCTGGCAGGGTCCGCATTTAATTACGCCGAGTTATAGCGGCTGACTTATAGCGGCTGACGGAATATTAGAGGCTTAACAACAAATGAACCGGCCAACGGAGGATTGGCCGGTTCGTTTTTTAGATAAGAGGATTAGTTTACGCTAATAAGCATTTTTCTCGCAACTCCGGTTCGGATCGCCGCCTCAGCCACCGCCTTCCGGATGCATTCAACGACCTGCTTGTCGAAAGCGTTCGGAATAATAAACTGTTCGTTCAGTTCAGAGGGATCGACAGACGCGGCAATCGCTTCCGCTACCGCGAGCTTCATTGCATCATTGATGTCGGTGGCGCCGCAATCGAGAGCGCCTCTGAAGATGCCCGGGAAGCAGAGCACGTTGTTAATTTGGTTCGGATAATCAGAGCGCCCCGTCGCCATAACCTTTACGTATGGAGCGGCAAGTGCAGGATCAATCTCCGGCGTCGGATTAGCCATGGCGAAGACGATCGGGTCCTTGGCCATTTTCCGGACATCCTCGACCTTCAGCACATTAGGCGCCGAAACGCCTACAAATACATCCGCACCGACGATGCAATCGGATAAAGAGCCTTGTTCAAGATTAGGATTGCTTATCTGCGCGAATTCGGTCCAGTGCGGCTTGTCATACACGTTCAGCCGGTTAATGGCGCCTTCCCGGTCCACACCAATCAGATTGACGGCGCCCGCGTTAAGCAGCATTTTAGCCACCGATATGCCTGCCGCCCCGCAGCCGTTCACGACGATTTTGACATCCTTTATGTCTTTGTCTACCACTTTCAGCGCGTTAAGCAGACCTGCCAGCACCACAATGGCCGTACCGTGCTGATCGTCGTGGAACACCGGAATATCCAGTTCTTCCTTCAGACGGCGCTCAATTTCGAAGCAGCGGGGAGAAGAAATATCCTCCAGGTTGATGCCGCCAAAAGTGGGAGCGAGCGCCTTGACAATCGCGATAATCTCTTCCGTATTCTTCGTATCCAGGCAGATCGGCACCGCATCCACATCGGCGAACTGCTTGAACAGGGCTGCCTTTCCTTCCATAACGGGCATTGCGGCTTTCGGGCCGATATCGCCAAGTCCCAGTACCGCTGTACCGTCGCTGATGACCGCCACTGTATTTTTTTTGGTGGTCAGCTCATATGCTCTATCCTGGTCTGAAGCGATGGCCTGACATACCTTGGCTACTCCTGGCGTATAGACCTTCGCCAAATCCTCCATCGATTCAATTGGATGCTTCAATGTTGTCTCCAGTTTGCCGCCTTGATGCAGCAGCATGATTTCCTCCACATTCATGGGAATACCTCCTGTTATTGGCTGACCGTATTCGTCCATTCAGGTCTTGTTCTATACTATCCTGAACTAGGATGGGCGTCATCCCTAATCATTAATCGGTATCTTGTCTATATTTCTTAATTCAATCATATTACAAGGGAACATTTCCGCCACATGCGTCACACAAAGCCGGATAAAAGCCGGAAATTACCCGGGGACTCCAGCCTGCCATGATCAACCCTGCCATATCGCTATTAAAAAAGCGGCCGCGACGACGGTAATTGCTCCTCCGATCCGCGTGGAAATTTGCGCGAACGGCATCAGCTCCATCCGGCCGGAAGCCGACAGGATAGCTACGTCGCCCGTCCCGCCCAAGCCGCCGCGGCAGCCCGTTACAATCGCCGCCTCCACCGGATACATCCGGGTTCGCTTGCCGACAAAAAATCCGGTCAGGATCATCGCCGCGATGACCGTGGCGCACACGATGATGTACGGGATCGAAATCATTTTGGTGACATCCTTAAGCGGGATGTACAGCATGCCGAGGCCAACCATCAGCGGCCAGGTCAGGCTGCCGGAGACGAATTTGTAAAGATGATAAGCCCCTTGTTCGATTTTGGCCGGAAGCAGCCTGGCGATTTTGATTACGGCGGCGGCAAAAATCATCAGGATCGGCCCCGGAATTCCGACGTAAGGCGAAAGGGAATGGCCGAAGATAAACAGCGTGCAGGCAAAGAGCAGTCCCGCGCCCATCAGCAGAAAATTGATCGGTTCGCCGTCATAAGCGCTTCCGCCCAGCTTTTGGCCATTCTTCTCCATGACCAGCACGCCGTTGCCGGTCAATTCGGGCTTCTTCTCGGCCAACCGCTTCAGCAGCCCGGCCCCGATAATCGCGAATACATTGCCGATAACGGCGGCCGGAATCATCTGCGCGACGTAACTGCCCGACTCTCCGCCGAGAATCTGCGAGAAAGAGATGGACAGCGGCAGTATGCCTTCACCGACGCCGCCGCCGATAATCGGCACCACGATGTAGAAGAACGCCCGGTGCGCGCTGTAACCGAGAAGCAGGGCCATCCCCACACCGGCGGCTACGGCGGCCAAAGTTCCGGCCAGCATCGGGATGAATATCCGGATAAAGCCGTCGATCAGCGTCTTCCGGTTCATTCCCGTGATGCTTCCCGCTACCAGACAGGAGATGTACAGATACAGAAAGTTCGACGTCTTCATCAACATATTAACCGAGTCCATCGCTTCCGGGCTGATCAGATTCCAAAATACCAGAAACGAAGGGATCATCAGAGAGAGGATGGCCGGCCCGCCGATGCTCTTCAGAATGGGGAGTTTAAACCCCAAATCGCTCAGCAGAATACCCAGGACCATAATAACCGCGAACCCGCCGATCATGTCCTTCGGGAGATCCCCTAACTGGGCCGAGGACAGGACGATCAATGCGAATGCAAGATAAAGAGGAAGCGGGAGCACACCGACTTTAAGTCCCGTCAACCGCCGAAGCAGGCTTTTCTTTTCCCCTCTGATGACCGCCGTTCCATCGCGGGCGCCGGCGGATTGAATCGTTTTTTGCATTTCACAACCTCCTCCTACTTGGGATTTTTTACAAGTCCATCATAGCGCAGGTGAAAACCGTTTTGTTTTTTCGTAAATATTGATGGAGTTATGAAAGTTATTTAAGCAGACGATCTACTAAAGCTTGCGTTAAAAAAAGACTCCGCCGCAGTTGATCTGCGAAGGAGTCCATTTGCCGCCGGTGCGGATATTTTCGCCAAAGAAGCTTATAAATACGGTGAGATAAGCGCCTTACCTTTCGGGAGCATGTTGTAATTCTGAACGGGTCTTCCGACCGTTCCGTATATCATATCCATTTCCAGCACGCCCATTTCCGCCAGCCCGGCAAGGTACTTGCCGACAGTCACCCGGGAAATGCCGGTAAGCGACGCTATTTCCTCAATCGTGAAAGGATGGGCCGAGCAGCTCTCTATCGCTTTCCAGACCGTATGCAGCGTAGGCTTTGTAAACCCTTTGGGAAGCTCCGCACGCGCTCCCTGTTCCCTTTTAAAGCGGGACAACCGGTCCAGCTCCGCCTGATTCAGCCGGTCCTGGCGCTTGAACAACCGGTTTTGTTCCCTGTATGCGGCAAGGGCGACACGGAACCGGGCGAACTCGAACGGCTTGATTAAATAATCAACCGCCCCGTTGTGCAGCGCCTTCTGTATGCTCTCCTTGTCGCTGGCCGCCGAAATGACGATAACGTCTACTCGCATCCCTCTGCTTCGTATCTCCGATAATAACTCCAAACCGTTCATTTCCTTCATGTAGATATCAAGCAGGATCAGGTCGGACGTGCGCCGCTCCAGCATTTGGAGCGCTTCTCCGGCGGTACGGGCCCACCCTTGGGCGCAGAAGCCCTCGACGCTTTCCAAATAAAACTTGTTCATTTCCGCTACCATCGGATCGTCTTCCACAATAAGAACATTAATCATGTTGGTCATCACTCTTTGCCAAGTAAGGTAATTTTACAGTGAACAGCGTACCTTCTTCTAGCTGACTTCTCCAATCTATACTGCCGCCCAGTTTACCTAGGCTCCGCCCGACGAGATATAGACCGATGCCTCTGTCCTTGCCATTGGTCGAATAACCTTGATCGAAAATATGCCTGCCGTTCTCCTCGGAAATGCCCTTGCCGTTGTCTTCGACGGTAATGGTCAGCATGCGATTTTTGTACAAAAAGCCAATCCGTATCACTTTGTCCGCTTCGCCCGCAGGAGCTTCAATAGCATTCTCAAGCAAATTTCCGATAATAGTGACCAGTTCCCGCGAAACTTCGGGATTTGCGGATTCCGGCAGTATTCCGTCCTCCCGTATGACAAGCCGTACTCCCGCTTCGCGGACCCGGCTCAGTTTGCCAAGCAGGAATCCCGCCATCACCGGGTCCTTGATCTGCCGGACAACCGTACCCGTTTCCGCCTGAATGCGCTCAATCGTTCCCGTTAAATACTCCTCCAGCCGATCATACCGGCGCATATGTACAAGCCCGATAATTACATGCAGCTTGTTCATAAAATCATGGGTCTGCGCCCGCAGCGCTTCCACGTACAGCGAGATCCCCGAAAGTCTCTCCATCAGCAGGCCGATTTCGGTTTTGTCCCGAAAAGTCGCGATAGCGCCCTCTATTCTTCCTCCGACTTTGACAGGAGCCACATTGACCAGCAGAGTAAGGCCGCTCAGCGCCACTTCCATGTCCTGAAGAGGTATGCCGGTATCCAGCACCTTTTTCATGCGCAGAGCGGGCCAGAATTCGCCCGCCGGGCGTCCGACCGGTTCTTCCTTCAGTCCGACCGCCCTCATCAGCCTCATCGCCTCCGCGTTGGCCAGCGTGATGCGCGACTGTCCGTCAATGGCGAGGATGCCTTCTTTGGCACATTGAAGCATAGCGTTACGCTCTTCTAGCAGATTGGCAATTTCCCCCGGCTCCATGCCGAACAGCATACGTTTGATTTTGCGTGCCAGCAGAAAGGCTGAAGCCGCGCCCAAACAGGCGCCGATAAAAACTCCCCAATAAATAATCCATTCATTTTGCCCGATGGCCGTCTGCACGCTGCTCAGGGAAACACCCACGGCTACAGCTCCCAGTTGGCGGACGCCTTTGCCGAAGACGGGCGAGAACGCTCTGACGGAGTTGCCGAGCGAACCTTTGGCCTGGGAGACGGATTCCTGTCCATGCAGCGCCTTCATCTCGTCCCCTCCCAGAAAATGCTTTCCGATCTTCGACGGGTCCGGATGCGTTAGACGAATGCCGTTCATATCCAGCACGACCACAAATTCTACCCCGTTAGCCAACCGAATCCGCTCGGCGTAACGTTGAATAGCCTCCGGATCGCCCACTCCGCTCAGACTCTCGATTACCGTTGGTGTACGGGATAAGGTTCGCGAAATGGAGATAGCTTTATTTTCAAGTGATTCCTTCGTCTGCCGGGAAACCTGTATGCCGAACATCGTATAGACGACAATCAGCACCATCGCCACAACCGCGCAAATCATCAGAAATATCGTCGTTTGAAGCCGCAATATCCGCTTGCCGATTTTCAACCGAATCCCCCTTCAAACCCGACTTGGATTACAAGCCCATATTATATCATATTTGGAAAAGCATGCAGTAACCCGCTTTAACATCAATATAAAAGGCGGCATCCACTTATCGTGGCAAAACAAAAAGCGGCCAAGCCTTCCTCCCTGGGAAAGCCGCCGTTTTTACGTAAACATTCAAGCGTATGCTGTACGATCGGCGTAACGTTCCGGCTGCACACAACGCTCCCGCCAAGCTGAGATTTTCTCAGCTTCCTTCTCACAAAATCATATTTTTAAAAAAGAGTTGCATCTCCACTCTGCCTTATGGTATTATAAATCTCGTTGCAGGACGGTAGCTCAGCGGGAGAGCACTATCTTGACAGGGTAGGGGTCATGGGTTCGATCCCCATCCGTCCTATATAAAAAAACCCTTGATAATTAAGGGTTTTTTGCTTTTTATGGACTGAATATAATGCCTGATTTATGCTTTTTTTAGAGAATTGGTGCCATTTTGGTGCCATTTATATGGCTAAAGGGCTTGCTAAGAGATTTGAATCGAAGAAGACGCTGCCGAAGAGATCCGCTGTCTCTTGCTGCATGTTCGGCATGATATCGGCGTAACGGTCAATCATAATGAAGCAGGTCACCCACGCCTTCGGCTACCGCTTCTGGAGCAAGTCCATGCCGAAGCTGAACCGATTTTTAAGAAAAGAGGAAGCTCATCCGCTAGAAGCTGTAACGAACGAGCAAGACCGGCAGCGCATCCAGAAAACGATCCAAGCGATCGAGGGGTTCGTAATGTGCCAGTGCATGGCGATGGGACTCCTACAACTCGTCGCCTTGCAGTTTTCAGGCCGAACCTCGGGGCTGTTTTTCCGCTATCTGCGAACGCCTTCCCATGCCGTGGTCTCAGAGGCCAGCGTTGCCGCTTATTTACGCGAGTCTATTTTTCGCATGTTTGCTCAAAATCCTTACTTATCTATAACGAAAATAATTAAATCCAAGCAGGAAAACGCTCATGTGGAGCGCGATTCGCTGGTTTCTTAGAGGTGTAGAACTTTTGACTGTCCAGTAATGTAATTAACCCTATAGAATAATGTAGGGATCGATTCGTGTTTTATTTTACTATATAAAATTATCAGGTGATTTTTTATTAAGTAAGAGTAGTGGATGGTTTATAAAAGATTTGATATTTGTTCATTGATAAGTTGGAGTTTCTCATTAATTCCTTTTAAATAATTATTAACTGCTTCAAGTTTATTTTTCTCCACAACTTCTTGAGGGTTTTGAAGAATATTAAATAATGTTAAATCATTTGTAGATGAAGCACTTTTATTAGGATCAATCTCTTCAATCACATCGAGTAGACCCATATATTTTATTTTTTCCCACCTATCACCGAAAGAATCAGATCTCGAAATTTCCAATACCTTTCCAGTTACATTGTAAAGCAAACTGACTGACTCAATTGCTTCAGTAGCCATGTCATGATTAATTTTCTCTAAAATAATTTTCATATTTGGGGTTAGGTAATTATATACAGAGCTATTATCAAATGCGAACGAGTATCCTTTACTAATATTTTTTATTTCATTGATTTCGACGTTTTGATTAAGTATGAATTTTAAATAGCTAATATTTGAATTTATTATCTGTGCATAATTATATGGAAGAGCATAATTGTCTTCGTTTTCTGTCTCAATACTGGCTTTTGGGGAACAAGCTGTTAATAATACCAATCCTATTATCAAAATAAATAAAGAGTATTTACTCTTCATAGTCCCTCCTATAATTTTTTAAAAATAATTATATAGTAATGCCGCCAAATACACTGTATTTATTAATAACATGCTTTGGCGGCATTAAAAATTCCTTAGTAATTTTGAGGGCACTGAAAAACTACTTGATTTTTAGAAATTCAACATTTTGAGGGGGTCAAATATGATTCCCGGAACGCAAAACGAGCCTTAGAAACGATTCTAGAGGCTCGTTTTTTTTCGCGTATTTTTTGAAGAGACTTTTTCAGTGACCTCGTAATTTTTAAGGGGTTGTAAAGCTAGTTGTGGCAGCCTTAGACCAATTTTTTTCAGCGGTTGTTGTATTAACAGTATAGCTATAACCAATAGAAAGTGGTTGACCCCAAGTAAGTGAAGCATTTGATGTATAAGATGTACTAGTACCTTGACCGCATAGCATTTAAGACTTA